>RFKV01000031.1 GCA_003694175.1 Candidatus Dojkabacteria bacterium
AATATATAGAGTAAAGATATAGGCCTTAATGCTTAGTTGACAAATCAATTAGTATGAATATACAATTAGAAATTAGTGATTACCTCCACAAGGGATCGCGGGTTAGAGTTAAGCTAACCTGAGGAAAGTCCGAACTCCTTATTGCCGAAAGGCGTGTACCACGTACTTAGGAAATTTTTCCTAAGGATTGGCAGGGCGTGAGCTTTGGGAGCAAACTCGTTCCGAGGAGCTGAAAAGGGCAACAGAAAGATACAGCTTTATAACTTTTTTATGTTATAGAGCAATGGTGAAATGGTGGTGTAAGAGACCACCGGGCTTTGGAGTAATTCAAAGCTGCTGGCAACCCCTACACGGAGCAACCAATATTGATTGGGCATAGACTAATGATCCCATAAACAGAATTCGGCTTATGTGGAGGTGTCACTCTTACTCTAAGTTTAGCTAATGCAAACTTAAAACAACTAACGAAGGATCTCAAAAAATTTTGCTTATTAAAGAAATAATAATAATTTGATGTCAATAAAGTATTAAAACCAAAACAACTAAAAGGAGTTGTAAACCTTAAACTAGGCTCCTCTCCAGCCTAAAGTCAAAATTAGACTTGATAATTTTTGTATTCTGTTAATTAACTGTAAACGCCAAATTATCCATTTTTATCGATTAATCCTGACCCTTGTCATCCCTCTGAATAGAACAACCCTCAAAAATGTGCCCATGTTTAGCCACAAAAGCCATATCGCTTACAACAGCTTTAGTTAACTCTTCAGAATTTTCGAACTTAAACACAGGCAAATTTTTAACTGCCAGATTTCGTTGTTTCCGAAACTTTGTTGCCTACTATAACAGCATTTCTTATCTGATCAGAAATATCAGATACACCAGAGGGGGAATGGGGCAGCAATATTGTAGTTGTGTTTGCTGAGTGACCCAAATCCTTAAGTGTATCAAAATACTGTGTCAGCATAACTAGTGTCATTATATCCTGTGTAGTTGCACCGTTTACACCTTCATTGAAGTGTTCAACGCTTTCTCGTAAACCGTCAATTATAGCTTTTCTCTGATCTGCTATACCCTTTCCTTGAAGGGCTTTCGATTCTGCCTCAGCTTGAGCTGCTTTCACCTTTAGTATCCTATCTGCTTCTCCTTTTTCAGCTGCAGCAACTCTTAATCGCTGAGCTGCATTTATCTCATTCATAGCATCTTTAACTTTCTTGTCTGGTTCTATATCAGTTACCAAAGCATTCAAAATCTCAAATCCAAATTCTCTCATTGTTTCATTTAACTCATTTTTAACCGCTAAAGCAATCTCATCCTTCTTCTCAAATAGATCATCTAAATTCATCGTAGGCACTCGAGCTCTCACAACGTCAAAAACGTATGAATTGATCTGTCTGTCGGGACTGTTTAACTTATAGAATGCATCAAAAACTCTGTCGTTTAAAACAAAATACTGAACCGAAACAATAACATTTACAAACACGTTATCAAGAGTCTTAGTCTCTGCTTTGACATCCAATTGTAAAACCCTTAAAGAAAGTCTCCCTGCTATAGTTTCGATCAATGGTATCTTAAAATTTAAACCAGCTCTCGCTACCCTTACAAACCTACCAAATCTCTCTATAACAGCAACCGTTTGCTGCTCTACAATAAACAAAGATGATGCTAAAAAAATAACCAAAACAAAAGGTAAAATAAAACAAAAACAAAGTACAAACAAAGCGTCCATAGTTAGAAGCTAATATTAATTACTTTTTCAACTAAAGCAAATTAATGCAAATACTTTTTTGATCATACCATAATTTCGCAATCAAGTCAAGTGTGATTTTAAATTACATTTTAGTTAATTTTGCTAAGAACTTCATAAAACTTTCAATATTTCCTCAGAAATTTCATGCGCATAATTGACATTTGATTTATTGAAAGTACTTCCATCTGTATTTCCACTCCAAACACAAACTAAATACTTTTTGTTTGATGCTATGCTAAATGTATCTTTAGAATTGATGTCAACAGAATATACTTTTATCTGTTGTAATGAAATTTCATAGCTATTTGACCCGAAAATCATCACACCTTCATCAATATCTTTTTCTGATAAGATGAAAAAGAAAATCTTCGATAAATCAAATAATGACATTTCACATCCTTCAAATAACAAATATACATCACATCTTTTGGACACATTTTTATCGATTTCTTTAGTAAAAATCCAATCCATGAACTTATTAAAAGCACCTGATTTTAGAAAATGTGTTACTGGAATTGGCTCATGTTTGGTAAGTGCTTCACTAAGTGACATTGGATCTGTTGAGTTTTGTTCTTTTTTCTTAGCAATACCAACAGTTTGCACTAACCTGCCGTCAATAGATATTGATCTCAAGTACTCAAATTCCCTATTGTTAAATTTTTTTGTTACATCTACCTTTTGATCATTTACAAATTTTTCGATTATTGTAAGATAAAGCAACGATGGCTGCCTAAGACCAAAAACTGCATTAAACTTTCCATTTATTTGATTGTCAAAATAATTTCTTGAGCCAATCATAGTCTCAATTTCTCCCTGGGAATTTAAAATTATTACTGATGCATTGTTTATTGAAAGCTGCTTTTTAAAGTATTTGTCTAAAACTTCTAAAACTTTTCGATGCAGTTCATAGTTGTACTTTGTATAAATTTTTTTGTCATTAAATACATTTCCCCTATCTTTAGAAATTAAATAGTTTTTAACAAAATCAACAAAGTGCGGTGCGCGCACTTCAGCCTTCTTTAATCTAAAATGTAGATCCTGCGAAATTAGTGTGTTAAACTGCTCCTCAGATACTTTTCCATCCTCAAGCATTTCTTTCAGCACTCTTTGCATCCTCTTCTTACCCAGCTCCGGATTTGCATAAGGATTATATATCCCTGGACTTTGCGGAATACCCATTAAATAGGCACATTCAAGTTCATTAAGTTCAGAGGTAGTTTTATCAAAATAATCAAGTGCAGCTGATTCTAAACCATAGTTCAAATTTCCAAAATATATATTGTTTAAGTATAGTTCCAAAATTTCTTCTTTAGATAGAACGGAATTTAGTTTTATAGATTGAATTATTTCTGTTAGCTTGTCACTAGGATCACGTTTCAACACCCTATCGTTTGAATTTTTGATTAATTGCTGAGATATTGTGCTGCCTCCCCCGAAGTTTCTTCCAGTTAAAAACGTTAAAAAAAGTCTACCCAAGCCTTTTATATCCACTCCAATGTTATACCAAAACGATTTATCCTCAGCTGATGTTATCGCATCCAAACAAAATGATGGTACTTGTTGAATTTTTATTGGTGTCCTTTTAACAGAGTTATTCTCGGAAATTTCCGAAAGCAAGATTTTGTTTCTGTCATAAATCTTGGATGATGTGTTTTTGAATTCTAAATTTGGATTAAATTCAAAATACTTTACCATTAGGTAAAACATGAGAAGAAGTAGGAGAAGAAGTAACATTTTAAAAAATAAAAACACTAACCTAAGCTTAGGATACGAAACAAGGAAAGTACTAACTAAACTTTTTGATAAATTGAGAAAAAGTTTAAAGAAATGGTAAAATCCAGCAAAGACTTTGAGTAAGTATTTAGGTATCTTATAAATTACTGTCATGGATATTCCTAATATAGATTACACTAGTATAATTTTACCAAACGGTGTTAGAGTTTTTATGCACCCAACTAACCGATTTAACTCGGTTTTGATAAATGTTGTTGTTGAATCAGGATCTCTAAATGAAGAAAAAAGTGAAAATGGAGCGTTACATTTTATAGAACACTTGGTTTTTGATGGTACTGAAGATTTCCCAGATTGGAAATCATTAAGTGATTTTCACAATTCAATTGCAGGTTCCGGAAATGCCTCGACTGGATATAAAAATTCAAAATACTATGGAATATATCCTTGCTTCTATTTAGAGAAGGCTATTTATTACTACTCTCAGCTTGTGTTTCATCCAATCTTTTCTGAAGAGTCAATAGAGAAAGAAAGAACTGTTATTTTAGACGAAATTAAACTTCATGAAGATTCAGTTGACGAATGGGTTTATAACTTAGTTATCAACAATAGGTATCTCAGTAACGACACACCTTTTAGCAGAAAAGTCATAGGCACCTCTGAGAACATCAAAAGTTTTACTCAAGACATAATTAAAGCGATCTATAACAAATACTACAACCCAAAAAAAGTCAATGTCTTTTTAGTTGGAAACTTTCTACCCTCTGATGCAGCCTCTATTGTAAAAAAATACTTTTATGATGAAGTAGATAACTCAAGGTTTCTGGAGGGAATAGAAAATATTTACGCGACAGACTTTCCTGAATATAGTTTTGCTAAGGTTGCAACTTCAAAAAAAGAAGACACAGAGCAAATATACCTAGAGGTTAACTTTCCAAGCTTCGATACAATGTCTTTTTCTGAGGAAGACAGAATAAAATTGGGTATTTGTATGACGGCTCTGTGCTCAAGTAAGTACCCAAATTCTGTGCTATGGTCAAGGTTAAGAGAGGAGTTAGGATTAGTATATGATGTGTCTGCCTTGCGATATGACATATTTTCACGAGCAATTATTGCCATCAACACTTCATTTAGGCCAGAATTATTAAGCAATGTGATAAATGAGATTATAGACGGAGTTGAAAAATTAAAATCAGGACATTTTGACAAAAGCATACTAGAAAAAATAGTCAAAAATATTGTAGACACGTCAGGGATGTATATGGACAACGTTTCAAATATTATGTCTTGGATTAGAGGCGCACAGAAGGAGCAAGATAATCATGGAAAAGCAATGAGTTATCCTGAGTATGTAGAGTTTATTAAATCACTAAAAAACGAAGACATAATCGATGTTGCAAACAGAGTTTTTGATTGGCGTAGAGTGAATTTCAACTTAGTGTCAAAGATTGATGCAGAGCAACTGAAACAGGAAGTATTGCAAATTGCAAAAGCGAAATCATTGTCATTTGATAATTATGATAATTTTAATTATCAGTGGTAATGATAGAAGAAATTAATCCTGAAACAAAAATTTCGGATTTGATTAACAGATTCCCGTTTATTGTGGATTACTTAATAGAGGAATTTGGATTTCATTGTGTAAATTGTATTTTCAACAATTTTGACACTTTAAAGTCAGGTGCTGAACTTCATGGCATTGTTGGAAAAGATTTTGATGAAATGCTTGAAAAAATCAAGCAATATATATTCGAATACAAAGAAGGCCTAAAGGTAAGCTGAATTCAGTGAGATTGGGCTACGTGATTAATTAATTCCACTAAAAATTTGATTTGATTCAACGACAAATTAAACTTGTTCCCGAAATCAATGTTATTTCTAGACCGTCTGCACAACTTCCATATATATTACTTAAATATATCTAAATCATGATTAAAGCAAATCTTAACTTACACGCTAAATTTTGACATACTTTTTTAAATAATTACTTTGAAATTGGTTCGCAGGTCAACCTATAGCTGCATAATTTTTTGCTCCCCTTTATTTAAAACAAAGTAACCTGAGGTTTTATCAATTTTAAACTCATTTCCAAAATGTGTATTGTCTACATAGTACACTGTATCGAAATTACCATTGATGTATCTTGAAATAGCTTTACAACCAACTTGCATATTACTGCATCTTAGCAAAAAAGTATTTGAAGTTAACTGAATTGGTCCAGGAAAACTTACCATATTCCAGCCATTCTGTAGGTTTAGAGGAGGATTATCTAAGTGATCATTACCCTTTATAACAAACTTGAGCCTATAAAACAAGGACTTAAGAGAGGATTATCTAAGTGATCATTACCCTTTATAACAAACTCAGAATCAATCTGAGCATAAACAAAATACGATTGTCCCGGTATTAGATTAAAATCAATACCAAAATCTATTTTTCCTCCGATTTTAAGACTCCCATTGATAAAATGTATCCAGTTACCGTTATCGAACTTACTCACTTGTGTTGTCCTACCACCATTACTTTCTATAAGTCTTGCAAGATCTGATGCCTTTTTCAAATCTTGATCAAAAATGGGTAGACTAATTAAGTTCCAACCTCTACTTAAGTTTATTTTTTCTACTGACTTTTCCTTACTTATGTTGACTACGTATTTTTTGACATCAATTACTGGCTCGTCTTGATCTTTTACTCCATTTGAATTTACGTCTAAATAAAAGTTAAGCTTCACATTATCTGAATAGACCTCAACCAAAGCATTATCAAATCCTTTAATTTGAATTGAATATACACCTTTTTGAAGCGATTCAATATCAATTACTTGAGGCGCTGGAGGAAGATCCTGTGCAAATACCTTTTTAACAATTGGTCTCTCTTGATTATCTGATTCAATGGCTTGATTTTGCTTTTCTCCATTTGCGTAGAGCTTAATTAATGTACCACCCAGTTCTAGGGCCACTCAAAGGACTTATCACGGATATTTCAGTTGTTAATTCTTTAATTCCACTGCAGTTACTTCGTATATTTGGTAATGGTTCAGTATAGCAAAAACCATAGCCAGCATTACTAGTTCTACTTTCACACGATGCTAACGTCCCATCCTCTTTAAATTCATAATTAACACCAGCTGTAGAGCATCATAGCGTTATATCATTGTAACTTGGTGTGCAAACTTCTGTTTGATTTCTATTTTCTTTTACATGATTAGGTGCACATTGATTGGTTAGTGTGAAGACCCCATTCTGACATATGGCAAGGAAACCATTAATATTGATTGCAACTTTTTCTCTGCATTGACATCGACCTGACTTAAATTCGTAGTTTGGATCAGTTTCGCACGAAGTTTGTTCGTTAGGTTTACTAACGGAAATATCAAGGACATTATTTCCATTACTTGATATCATATTAGGTTTACATTCTCCATTTTCATATACATGTCCCATTTCACATTGAAAGAAAATCTCCCGATTACCATTTGTAGTACATTTGATAATAAATATTCTATTGGATTTATCCGAAAAATTGATTCGAAAAACTTTACCTTTATTATCATTTTTTGAACAGTTGATTCTGAGTTCTTGATTTAGTGAGTTTTGAATTTTGCTAGCAATTTCATTATATTGTTCTTGTGTAACTTTAAATAGACCCGAATTTGCTCCACCACTATCATTATTCGAACTGCTTGAAGCAGATGAATTGGAAGTTCTATTCGAGCCACCCTTAGAAGTAGGATTGTCTTGTCTTCTTTTTAACTGCACAGTACCAACTTCGCGGAGTTGTCCACCTATACATTTATAAATTGTACCAAATTGGTTTTGGTTGCCATCTTGTTTTGTTAGAGCAATACCTTCTGATCCTTCAGGAACTTTTACACCTATGACTGAGCCCGACATTTTATAGAATACCGTTTTACTCGAATCACTCACCAATGTGCAGTTGCTGTTGTTAACAACGTTATTTGAGTTACTTTGGTCTCGTCTTGTTTGAGGATCAAAGTCAGGAAGTGTAGAGCCGCCATTTATGCCTGTTGACCCACTTATTCCACCTGGAAAACATCCACAGTCATTATTTCGTGTATGAGCACACTGACAAACACCTGCTACCACATGTCCAAATTCTTTACCTCTGCAGTGAACGGCTGTAACAGAGTTATTGTTGCATACTTTGTTAGAATTGTTAGGATTCGTGGTATTTACAGCTCCAGTCATACCCGCACCAACTCCTCCGCTTCCACACGACCTCCCTGTATCAACCCAATTACCAGTTCCAGGTCCTGAAAAGTTCTCACACCTATACATTTTATTCTGTCCAGTATTACAATGCTCCTCTCCATTTGACCGCACAAACAAGTCGCATGCTTGCGCCTTAAAGCTAAAATTTATGCCGAACAAAATACTGGCGACAAGCAAGAACAACCCAAAGTAAAAAATCCTTCCTATAATCCTAAATAAAAATTCCCTGTTCCTGTTTTTATTGTACATTACTTTGAGAAATTAAATATAAACTAGATACAGTTTGATATTTGATAAAGGTTTTTATGGCTTTTGCTTAATGTAACACACCACATAAAAACTTATCAAATACGATAAAAATAAAAATGAAACAGAGGTAATTTAGTCAATCTTTTAATATACATCAATTCAATACATGTATAAATAAAAACTACAAGTTGACCCAAAGG
>RFKV01000032.1 GCA_003694175.1 Candidatus Dojkabacteria bacterium
GATTAAAACTATCTAAATACATAGAAAATGTTTATATAATTTAAATTTGTCATTTAACTCATTTACCCAACCATACTTTGTTTAATAGTGATAAACTGGTCTAGATTTTATCTGTTTGGCTTAAATTCATGACACAAGTGGTCAAAAAAAAGTATAAATTTATTTTATTCAAACCATTCTGAACTAGGAAAGATATTAACCTCAGATATTTTTGTACAACCAGTTAGCACCATAATTAATCTATCGATCCCCATTCCAATCCCTGCTACATCAGGCATACCTAGCCTAATGGCTTCAACTAATTCATTATCAAACTTTATTGGTGGTAGTCCAAGCTTTGTTCTTGCTTTTGACTCAAGAAAAAAATTTTTTTCCAGTTCTTCACTGTCTACAAGTTCAGTGTAGCCGTTTGCAATTTCTTTACCCGCTATGTAAAGCTCAAATTTTTCTGCAAACATTCCACTTTTATCAGGCTTTGCAAGCGGAGCCATAATCTTAGGGTAACGGTATAAAAAATATGGCTTTGACTTATCTAGTTTTGGATCTATGATCTTATCAAAGATTAATTCAAATGCTTCCTGAAAGTCTTTGACACCTTCGAAATTTAAACCAAAATCACTAGATCTTCTAATAATTTCATTTAAAGTATGCTCAAATGACGCTAGATCAATGCCAGCGTACTCCCTAAACAATTCGACAACATCAAATTTATTCCAATTTCTTTCTAACGAGACTTTATGCTCGTCAACTTGAATTTCACAACCTATACAGAAGTTTTGTGATGGTAAACATAGAGCAACACCATTGTGTGATGGTGAACTTGAAAAATAATTGTCAATAGATTTTTTTACTCGTAAGATTAATTCTTCGCAATGATTCATTAGATCGAAGTAATTCTTGTTTAGTTCGTACCACTCCAGCATTGTGAATTCTATTTCGTGATTGCGTCCAATCTGTTCAGATCCTCTGGCAACTCTACTAATAACAAAATGGTTTCCTAATCCAGCACACAATCCGATTTTATTGTATCTCTCTGTCGTTGGAATAATATATAACGTATCATTTTCATGAAAAAAAACAGGCTTAGTTTCTATAACATTTATATATCTTTCTTGTGGAAGTTTAGGCGATAGTATCGGAGATTCTAACTCATGGAATTGTTTGTTTTCAAAAAATTGTCTAATAGATTTAATACCTATTTCTTTGGCAAAATACCTTCCCCAGAATTCAGGGTTTTGTTTTAAAAATTGCCAAGTTTTCATTGCTTAATCTTTTTTTTATATTTTATTATCAAGCAAAACCAAAATTGTACAGTTATCACCTAAGTCTACTAAAGTATTTGGTATGATAATTTAAACATATTTTTTTGATGCGATTTAATACTTTATCATTAAGCAATAAAGCACTATACAAAGATTACTTTTAGCAGAAGAATACCTGCACAAACAGCCTAGGAAACACTTCAGCACAAAGTCATAAACAAAATTCTTGATTTGGCATAAAAAATATTTACTTTGCTTAATCCTAAAAACCTATGATTTGAGATTTGATATCTATTTTAAAATTGTAAAACAGATAATCAGTGAATATGTAAAATTTTTGAGTATTAAGAATTAATGAAAAATCATGCCTTTGAAAAATATTCTCTATTTTCAGTGTTTATTATCACCTTGTCTCCAGTTTTTATAAACATAGGAACCCTAATTTTTGCTCCGGTTTCCAAAATTGCGTCTTTATAATTATTACTTACGGTGTCACCTTTTACAGCATCAGGTGTTTCACTTACTGTTAAAGTAATTTTGTTGGGTATTTGAACGTAAATTATGTTGTCATTTTGAAAAGTAGCTAGGTACTTTGCTTCTTCATGTAACCAATCTCTACCTCCCTCTATCATTTCAAGCGAAACTGAGTACTGTTCGAAAGTTTCGGGATCTGTAAATACAACTGAATTTCCATCTATGTAGCTAAAGTTTACAGTTTTTGTAAATACATCGTCATAAACCTCAACTTTCAAGCTTGAACTCCAAGTATCACTCAAAATTTTACCTGATCTGATATTTCTTAGTTTAACCCTGTTGAAGGCTCCTCCTTTCCCAGGAGAGTAAAACTCTTTTTCAACTATTACATGCGGTTCATTGTTGTATTTTACAATCATTCCTCTCTCTATGTCACTAGTTGCTGCCATAGAAAAATCATCTTAAAACTTCGAAATTATTAGGTACATAATCATCCTGGCACCTATAGTCGCCCAGATCTAACCACGAGCCAGACGCCTCGTATTTTACACCAAACGCAAACTCATTTCCAAATTTTTTATAGCAGTATATAGATCCAATCTCTGTACTCTTGATAGAATCGTTTGGATTGAATCGTCGATCTTTTGTCAGTTTTATGTCCTCAACCACCTCGTTTTGCAACTTTACTTTAAATCTTAAGTCTA
The DNA here is from genome assembly GCA_003694175.1 of Candidatus Dojkabacteria bacterium. Classification (GTDB taxonomy): domain Bacteria; phylum Patescibacteriota; class Dojkabacteria; order J137; family J137; genus J137. The sequence continues at coordinate 2,441 of RFKV01000032.1, forward strand.
TGTACTCTGGTAGCACGCCGTTTTTGTTTCTAAACTCAATTATCTTTGTATAAATAGCTTTTGCGCTGATTTCCCTTTCTCTATCACGGTTTAACTGAGTTTGATACCTTATAATGTTAAAAATTAAAAAGACAACAACCAACCCGCTAACTAAAAGAATAAAAAC
>RFKV01000033.1 GCA_003694175.1 Candidatus Dojkabacteria bacterium
AATTATAAACCTGTTATTTTGGGGTGCACTTATTTCTAGTTTTAAACAATCAACCTAGCAAGAATGTTAAATAATTTAGAAGTTTTTTTATCACGTCTACGCAATTCAGGAAGAAATATGAAGAAATATTTAGATCAGCTTTTTGCCAGAACCAAGGAATATGTAAAATGGTCACAATGCTTGATAAACCTAATGTGCCATCTAGACCGAAAACTAGCCAAAACCTAGATCTTATCAAATATTTTTCTGATTACTCTCTATCGATGATATGGGAGTTAACGTACTGGAGTATTCAGATCATGCAATACGATATACCAGAACTATTACCGATTGTTATGATAAGAGTGAACATCTCTGCACTTATCTCGTGTTGCTTAGTCTTTTATCTGAATACTATAACCCCCATTGGATTATTAGCAAACTGTCTTAGCTTTCCTAATTTAAACAAGCACCGAGATTCAGTTTACCCACCGTCCCAATGCTTAATTAATTCAACAACTTATTGCTCCGCATTAATTCCAGGTCCCATCTCTTTTGGTGTGTTTAACCCAAGACGTCCTCTAATCAATTCTATCAATTCTATGGCTAACAAAACTTGATCTATGTCTTTCTGTTGCTCTTCCTGACTTAATTGCTCAAACGGAACTGAAAGTGAATCGGCAATTGTCTCCCCACTTTCTACTCTTCTTCTTATCCAGTCTTCATGAACAGCTCTGGCAGCATCTAGTATAAAGGTTCTTTCTACACTAACTCCAGTTATTTTATCTAATACTTCTTTACTGCTATATAGGTACTTCAACAAGAATTCTGCAGCTTTTAAATTTTCACTCTTCCATTCTTCAGGTAGACTACCAAAGGGCGTATTAGCTATGTCAATTTCCCCATCAACAGTTTTCTTTACTCTGGGTTCAACTTCTATTGTTATTCCATGCTTCGAAATTCCAATTTTCTTTATCTCTCTTCCAAATCTCCATTCGTCATGGAATCTCGAAGCTAATACTTGTACTTGTGTAAGTTTATCAACCTCCGCACTTCTTTTCGATTCGGTCAAAATAGCACTGGATTGCCTGAATTGTTCCCTTAATAGTTCTTGAGCGAAAATAGCGCATGAAACTTCTGCTAATACTTGCCATATACTCTTTCTAATAGTGAAAAACCCACCTAAATACCCTCTGTAAATCTGATTCCGAGCATTAATAACTATATCACCTGAAGAAGGTATACAATCCACAAACACTCTCCCTATAAAATATGTCAACACACTAGAATCATAATCTCCATCTCTCAATCCACGATTTGCAACCAAATTTTCTAAATTTCAGTGAATTCTGCACCCAAGTTCTTTCGTAGTCATTAATCCTAGCGCAGCTTTATCCTCTCTGGCTATAGTACCCCCATTACTCAAGTGCTCTATTATTAAATTTAAACCTTCTCTAACAGCGTAAAGGTACAATACCCTTAAATGTTATTGTATTTTCGTAGGTAGTTGATTGAAATCTGTTTGACTCAAATCATAAGCATTATTCCCCCATCACCTTGATATTCTATAGTAAAACGTTTAATATATACTTGTGCCGACCTACCTGAAGGCAAATCATGGTCAATTCTTCCAGGTATAATAGATCCTCCTTTTTTCCAATTTTCCAACTATCGTGAGCGCTTACTATCATTTCATAATACCGTCCCTCTAAGTAACCATCTTGACTAATTCGCTCTTTAATTCCAGAGATTACTTCATTGCTTTGCTCATCAACTCCTCCTCTGTAATGACCTTCAGGCTGACCAGAGGAATCAGAGGGTAATGACGTTTTGTTCTCTGTCATAGCAAAAATTATAATTATAAAATAAAACTTTGAGTGACCATTTACACTCCTTAATATCTTATCTGTGTTGGCGGGGTTTAAAACAAAATTCGAAAGTTGTCAAGTTATTTAGCTTCTGTGCAGCTTCTGATTTTTTGATGATTTTGTAACTTTCACAGTAAAAGAGGACAATTTTTTTGTCAACTATAAAAAAACTAGATAGAATGGCATTCTTAATCAAACTTCAGAAACTTGTTTAAGTCAAATAGATGGTCGGTGGTTAAAAGTTAAACAAAGTAACGACTGTGATACTTAATTTAGTGATGTACAGAAATTTAAGAAATTTAAATAGACAATTGAAATTGATGACAAATTTTAAAAGCTTTAGATTTTGTTATACAGTTGATATATAGTAATAGTACAGGTAACCTTGAGGTAGACGCTAAGTTTAATCTTTCTGTCCTTAAAAGAACCTACTTTTTGTCTACATCTTTTTCTCAATCTTTTCTCATAAAAGGCTAATTTGAGTTTATAGATTTTGGAGTTAGCCTAAGTCAAAAAACGGGTTTAGAAGAGAAGTTTGAGACTGGGTTTAAGCTTCCACCAGACACAATCGTATTGTTAGACATTAGTTTTCTTTAGTTTACAAACCAGCCAATCGCCTTCAACACTAAACCCTCTTTTTTTATAGTACTCTTTTGTGCCCACAGCGTGAATTACAGCAAGTTTTTTAAAGCCTCTATCTCTTGCGATTACCTTTGCTCTTTCTATTAATTTGGTACCCAATCCTGTATGCTGAGCAGCCCCGATTTTTTTATCCTCAAGCTCTAGTGAAGGACCGTAAATGTGGACTTCTCTAATTATCGCGCACTCATCAAGCTCTGGACTAATTTGGTTTTTGATAGCTATAGGAAGACTGAGCCTTAAGAAGCCTGCTATTTGGTAATTGTTGTTGATGTATTGTAAAAAATATTCATCAGAGGAATTTGTTTTGTAGAATATTTCATCAAGTTTCAATTCGTCAAGTTTTATAGGCTTATTTCTCACTTCCCTTGCTCTAATGTTTACATTTCTTCTGTTTTCGATTTGAAGTTTGTTTTCAACAACTTCCCTAAGATTAGTGGTTGTGTTCCCATCTGAAATTTCAGTAGATGGTATGTCTCTAATTACTCTTGTTATTCTACAATACGGTGGAGTGTACTCAAAACATCTTGAAAGCAAACT
>RFKV01000034.1 GCA_003694175.1 Candidatus Dojkabacteria bacterium
GAAATTAGGTATTCATTTTACGAGTGAAGAAGCTAGTATTTTGAAGAATTGGTGCAGAGACATTATCTTTGTTGACTATGAATATGATAATGAGATTGGTGCTGTAGTCGGACGAGAATAGGTGTTTTGCTAATTTACATCGGAAATGTATTTTAAGAGCCAGGAAATTTCGGTTCTGTTCTATACTTGGAGAGGTGATGATGGTGCGTTACCTTGCTAAGGTTTTCCTGCACCGTCGCTTTTTCCTCTCCACTTTGGGGCTGCCTGGAGGCCGAATAGAATGGGTTCGATTCCTGTTAGCCCCACTATGTCTTATCATAGCGCGCTAGACAACGGAGTGCAAATTAAAAATCGCCAAGATCAAGTTTTGAACAATGCTGGTGGGTATGTATTTAGTGTTGATGAGCTAGACATGTTGAAAAGATTCTTGGTGCTTGGTACTTTTGATACATATTACGTTACAAAAGATACTCTAACAAAAGAACATATAGAAAATATCTATCGTATGTTAAACACAAAAGAAAAAGCTATTGAAGCTTTAGAAATCGTAAAAGAATTTAGTTACAATGGCAGAGTTATCAAAAATGAGCCGTCAATTGTTGTTCTTGCTGCCTGTTTTTCACATCAGGACATAGAAGTTAAAAGAAAGGCAGCTGAAGTATTTAAGTACGTAATAAGAACTGGGTATCATTTATTTCAGTTTATGGAGTATTTGAAACGTTTTAGGAAATTTGGAAGACTAATTAAAAGAACTATTTCTGATTGGTATTTGTCAAAAACACCCAAAGAATTAAGCTATCAAGTTGTAAAATACCAAGCAAGGATTACAAATGAAGGAGATCCATCTTCTAGATGGTCTCATAAAGACATAATAAAGATTGTGCATCCCAAGGCTGAAAGTCATGAAATTAATTCTATATTTAGGTATGTTTTATATGGGACAATGGACGAAAGTCTTAAAGATACATATATATATGCATATGAAAATGTAAAAAAGGCTGAAAATATAGATGATATAGTACATCTTATACAGAAGTACAACCTGACATGGGAATTTGTACCCTCAAATCATCTTTGGTCACGAGATGTTTGGAAGGCTTTATTGCCAAATTTGCCTTACACTGCTTTGCTTAGAAATCTTGCTAGATTAACGAGTTTAAATATATTAGATGATGAACTTTTACATTTAGTATCTCTTAAACTTACTGATGGTGAATATATTAGAAAAAGTAGAGTATCTCCATTCGCTCTTTTGTTGGCATGGCTTGTATATAAAAATGGAAAAGGCATAAAGAGCGATTCTATCTGGCATCCTATTCCTCAAATTGTAGATTCTCTTGAAATTGCTTTTGAAAAAAGCTTTGAAAATACAGAGAGGGAGCTTGATAACAAAAAGATATTAATAGCTATAGATGTGTCTGGTTCTATGTGTGGCAGGCTAAGTGAAGCACCTATATCGATCATAGAAGCTGCCGCACTTCTGGCATGGGTGCTTTTACGTCTGGAAAGGAATGCAGACATAGAAGTAATAGGAGTTTCAACACGGATAAGCCATCCAAGTATAAATTCAGATAGCAAAATGGGTTACGTTATGGAAGAAATAATGAGGTATGCGGGTGGCGGGACTGATTTATCTTTGCCTTTTAGGCACGCATTAAATGTAAAGAAATATTATGATGCTATTGTAGTCCTAACTGATAATGAAACTTGGCATGGTCCACATCCGTATCAATTATTAGACTACTACAAAAATAGTATTAATAAAAATGTAAAAACAATTCTTGTTGATATGGTGCCTAATAGTTATACTATCGTACCGTTGGATAAAAACAACCTGAACATTGTAGGGTTTGATTCTTCAATGTTTGATATCATAAGAAAATTTATAGCATTAGAGTGAAAATGCTCTTATAAGCAATATTAGAGTAATCTAATCTTGTTCTTCTTGTATCCCGCCTCTCAACTGCCCAATCTCTTCTTCAATTTCGTCAAAGCTCAAAAGTTTCCTCCCGGATTCTAAATATGCACGCCGAGCGCGTAAAATAGCCTTGAAAAAAGGATTATTTGCCTTAACACGTAATATGGAGTCATTATCTATGTGTTCTTCTTCAGACATAACAGTAATGCTTTAGTTAGTCCGTTTTCCGAAATATAATGCGCTGCTGACTAATACTTAGTTAAAGTGTTCACTCACCTTAAAGGGTGGCAAAAGATATGACGCCTGAACTAAAGCTTGATGGCCTTCCGTGATGTTGCCTTACTTACATCGGTACCCCCTACTTACAACAAACCAAAACATCACAAACTATGATGCAAGAACTGAACAAGCTGAACTGGGATTTGAGTCCAGAAGATCTGGTGAAGAAAGTGCTACATTTGAAATATGTGTTTACTTAAGTTTGACTAGTGAAGGCCTTTTATATTCAAGTCGTTCACTACCGCGACCTGGCTCTCGTCTATGATGGCTGTTACCAGGTGCTTAGGTATCAACGTAAGAGAAGTACGCGACCCCCTTAAATCTAGAAAATTCATAGAAAGTTCATTGTTTCGTCGTAACTGGATACATAATAGACTGGGCGTATATCCATTCCAATGACAGGATTAGCCCCACACTTAAAATAAGTCTGTCACCAACTGACTGCCGTTTTGGTATAATCGCATCTATATGGTGGCATCTTCTTATAAAATATTGC
>RFKV01000035.1 GCA_003694175.1 Candidatus Dojkabacteria bacterium
ATTTAAGTATTGTTTCAAGATCTTTGTGACTTGGTGATCAGCTAATATCCACTCAAATGTTGCGTTAACATGTTTTTGCTTAATGTGTAACATTACTCTTAAATTTTAAGACACATTTTAAATTCTTATATATTAGCACTTGTTTCTATATTGCAATTTCCTAGCGACGTAACTTAAAGCTATAACCACTCCCAGCTGTAAACAAGATCGGTCAAACTTTTTTGCGGAACTTGGAAGTTCGTTTGTTTCAACGTCTAATTGCACGCTCAAAATAATATATCTGATTTTATAAATTAAACTAGAAGGTTTAAATTTAACAATCAACGGAGATTTCATACAAAAATGCCTCAAAATATATTTGCTTCAACTTATAAAAATGGGCTTAAATAATTTTGTATAGTTGAGTTCACAAGAATTTTAAACGCAAAAGTCAAATTTTTGCCCATTGTTTAATACTGCATCTCTTTAATACGAGCCAAATATGATCGAATTTAATAAGTGGCAATGGTAAAAATAATTATCATAAGCAATATGTGAATGCATTTAAAACGACAGTTTCAAGCGAGTCGATCTTAAACTTTAATTGTTCCAGTATTTCCTAAGAAATGTCATCTTAACTCAAATATTATAAAGCTTCTGATACTAAACTTTTCTTTAATGAATTTTGTATGATTGTTTTGCATATCTCATTGCAAGTGCCACAATAAACAGGTAGTATGCTAGCTGAAAAAACGGTGTAGGTCATAACTATATAACGCTCAACATGGGTTTATATCCATATTAAGTTAGTAAACTAAACATAATTTCAATCAACAAATATTTGAGACTGCTTAACCTTGTCCGCGTCTTAAGTTAGTCGTTATAGAGCAAACAAATCACCTCCCCTACAAGATTTCATTTAAATGATCGATTCTCTTTGACACTTAGGCCTGTTTCAAGAATTCCCTAACCCGTACTAAACATGCACGGGACTATAATGGCATATGGTTTGACTTGAGGTTTTTGGATCAATGTTTACTTCTAAGTAGGTCCACCAGATTTTCTTGTTACTTTTATATTTACGTACTAAACAACATTTTCTGTCATACTGAAAACATGCAGATGATAATGTAAAGCTTTAATTTGTCGCATAAAAACTATAGGTCAGAAAGAATCGAAACTAGCAGGTATCATTTCCAAACTCAGGGACGCAAATGCCATGGATTATACTATTATTGTTAGTGCATCTGCTTCTGAGCCAGCTGCAAGACAATATATAGCGCCATATTCTGCCACGGCAATAGCTGAGTTTTTTGCGGATCAGGGTAGGGATGTTTTAATAATTTATGATGACCTAACCAAACATGCCATTGCATACAGAGAAATATCTTTGCTTTTAGGTAGGCCCCCCGGGAGAGAGGCTTATCCTGGCGATGTGTTTTATCTTCATTCTAGACTTTTAGAGAGGGCTTGCTGTCTTTCTGATGAGAATGGTGGCGGAACAATAACTTCTCTGCCCATTATTGAAACCCAAGCAGGAGATATCAGTGCCTACATACCAACTAATGTAATTTCGATTACAGATGGACAAATTTTTTTGGAGTCAGGTTTGTTTTATAAGGGTATTAGACCTGCAATTAACATAGGTTTGTCAGTTTCCCGTGTAGGTAGTGCTGCACAAACTAAACCAATGAAAAAAGTCGCAGGAAAAATGAAAGTTTCCTTAGCTCAATTCAGAGAGTTGGAATCGTTTTCACAGTTTGCTGGAGATCTTGATGAACAAACTAGGGTGCAGCTAGAAGATGGTAGAAAAGCTATAGAGCTTTTAAAACAGAGAAATTTTGAGCCAAGAGAGAATGTCTTTTCTGTTTTGACTATATTTGCATTAAATAACTTTTTATTTAGGGACATTCAAATTGACGATGTTGTTGATTTAAACCAAAAATGGGTTAGTTTTGTTAGGAACCTTTACTCTGAGCTATATATAAAGATCCAAAAAAATCAATGGGATGAGGAAGTAGAGCAGGGTCTTAAAAAAGCCTTGGAAGAGTTTAAAAATATTAACAACCAGTCAAATGGCTAGTTTGAAACAGATCAAACAAAGAATTAAATCTGTAAAGGACACAAAAAAAGTCACTAAAACCATGGAGTTGATATCTACAGTTAATTTTCAGAAAGCAAATAACCTTATAAATCATGTGAAAGAATATTCTGATGAGTTGAACAAAATTCGATTGAGCTTGGGTTTGGATGTCGATTCTTTGGTAAGGGAGACTTTTGAATCACAAAGTCGTAGGAAGCTTTTGGTTATAGTTTCAAGCGATCGAGGATTTTCGGGTAGTTTCCTACCAAAAATCAAAAAGTTTATTCAGTTGTATATAAAAGAAAAAGGATTAGCAGATGAAGTAATCTTGTTAGGTAAAAAGCTTGTTTCGTATTTAGCCAAGCTTTCTATGACTGCCGATGAAGTGATCTATTTTTCAAGTTTCAAAAATTATTTTAATCTTGCAGAAGAGGTTTTTAAATTGATTAGGAGCAAGCTTGAGCAAAAACAAATTGGTAGCGCAAGTGTGATTTACACAAAGTTCGAAAGTTTGTCAAATCAGTATGTTGACGAGATGGTACTCTTCACTGATTCATCCGCCGGACAAAGAGAAAAGACTAATTCATACATTGATAATGCGATAGTTGAACCAGATAGAAAGGAAGTATCAGAGTATCTAGTTAACGCAGTACTGAAATGCAACATTTATTTAGCTGTAGTTCAGTCAGTTGCATCAGAACATCTAAGTCGAATGTTTGCCATGAAAAAGGCAACCAACGCTGCACAAGATATGATTGCTATATTGCAAAACTTGTACAACAAAACAAGACAAGATTTAATTACAAAAGAAATCATAGAGGTGATTTCTGGTATGAAACACTCGTTGTTGTCCATAAATTCTTCTTCTAAAGGAGAAAAAGACGATGTTTTATACAAACTAAAGTTGTTTTTTAATTGTTAATATGGAAAAAGGAGTAATCACACAAATTTTAGGAGTTGTTGTTGATGTTGAGTTTGGCATTAAGTTGCCTAGTTTGTTTAATTGTTTGGTCTGCAAAGATAAAACTGGCAACGAGTTATTCTTGGAAGTGCAACAACAACTGAATGAAAATCAAGTTAGGTGTATAGCATTTGGTAGAACTGATGGATTGAGTAGGGGCCTTGAAGTGTATGATACTGGAGCTCCTTTACATGTTCCAGTAGGTAGAGAAGTGCTTGGAAGAATTCTCAATGTAGTAGGAAAGCCAATTGATGGTAAACCTGAAATAAATACAGACAAAAAGTTTCCGATTCACAGACCAGCTCCTTCACTGATTGATCAATCTACTAAGGTTGAGATACTTGAGACAGGAATCAAAGTAATTGATTTAATATGTCCAATATTAAAAGGAGGAAAGGTGGGGTTGTTTGGTGGGGCAGGTGTTGGAAAAACTGTCATAATACAAGAGCTAATTAGAAGTATTGCCACAGAGCATGGAGGTTATTCGATTTTTGCTGGTGTTGGGGAGAGAACCAGAGAAGGTAACGACTTATATTTAGAAATGATTGATTCAGGGGTTATTGATAAAACAGCTTTAGTGTTTGGGCAAATGAATGAATCTCCTGGAGCTAGAGCAAGGGTAGCATTAACAGCTTTGACAATGGCGGAGTACTTTAGAGATGAAGAGTCTAAAGACGTGTTGTTGTTTATTGACAATATATTTAGATTTACTCAGGCAGGCAGTGAGATCTCTGCCTTGTTGGGTAGAGTACCGTCAGCAGTTGGGTATCAGCCTACGCTTGCGACTGAGATGGGGCAACTTCAAGAAAGGATAACGTCAACAAATACAGGATCAATCACATCAATACAGGCGGTATATGTGCCTGCTGATGATCTCACTGATCCAGCTCCTGCGACAACTTTTTCTCATCTGGATTCAACTATAGTTTTATCAAGAAGTCTGGCGGAGCAAGGGATTTATCCAGCTGTTGATCCACTTGATTCAACTTCAACAATGCTTGACCCTTCAGTAGTTGGAGAAAGGCACTTCAAAGTAGCAAGAGAGGTACAGAGAGTTTTGCAGAGGTATAAAGAGTTACAAGACATCATAGCAATTCTAGGTGTTGAGGAGTTATCAGAATATGATAAAACTATAGTTTCGAGAGCAAGAAAGATACAAAAGTTTTTATCACAGCCCTTTTTTGTTGCTGAAAAATTTACTGGTATAGCTGGTGAGTACGTGCCGTTGAAAAAAACGATTTCCGATTTTGAGGATATATTGGGAGGGAAATATGACGATTTAGCTGAATCAGAGTTTTACATGAGGGGAAGTTTACAAGTCATATGATTCAGGTAGATATTTTGACACCAACAGAGAAGATCTTTTCTGGGCTTGCAGATAGTGTAAGTATTGATACTAGAGATGGTTATATAACAATACTGCCGGATCATGCAGAGTTGGTTGGTTTGATTGACACGGGTCCAATAGAAATATCAGTTGGGAAAGATTTAATGGTTTATGTATTGGTTAAGGGAATTTTTAGAGTTTACGAAAACAAAGTTAAAGTGATGGTTTTGAATCTTATTAAAACTGAAGAAGTTGATATGGATGAGATTAGGGAGTTAAAGCAGTGGGCAGAAGGGATTTAATAAAGCTAGTACACACAGAATACTATTGTAATAAAACTTAGATGTGATCTTGAGTTCGGATCAAGGTGCACGAGTATACACAATTAGGCTGCTATTCCCAAAGTATGTAAACAAGGGACATTTCATCTCACTTAATATACTTCTACTTTAACACATGCAGTGTTTACGTGTTTCTTTTTTTTATGGTTAATAAGCTTTAAAACTTACGTTAATCTAGAAAAAACTTTACTTACTTTTATTCATTATGTCATGATTATATGCAACAGATTACTAATTCATAAAAAATGAAATGTTTTTGAGTTCTATCGTTACTACTTAAATTGTAACGATATATTAAGGAGCCCTCACAGACTTTAAAATTCAATATCTAACTTACTAATTTAATGGATTACGTTTGACGTTTATCTGTGTTGATCTTTTTTATTATCTGATCTCAATATTCATTTACTGTTTTCTTAATCTACTCATTTTTTCGAATGCAAATGGAAAGTATTATGATGATTAAAAAGTCTCTTAAAACTTATTTTATTAACTTTTTAACCTCTTTTACTCTTGCCAGTAAATTCCGTTTTTCTAAAATATTA
>RFKV01000036.1 GCA_003694175.1 Candidatus Dojkabacteria bacterium
ATAATAATATAAAATATAAAGAGTATGCCTAACTTTGTCTTGAAACGAGTCATACCTCATTCCTCGTTAGAAGACAACAAAGGACCTCGATCAAAAAAGGACAGAAAGAACGCACTAAGTATTTATATGAATTTTTATTTATTTCATTTTTTGCTTGGCCAAGCTTTTCCTAAACTCTTTGGAAAGACGATACTAGTTTTAAGTGGTTCGCGTACATACTCATCAAAGAACAAGCCTTGAAGAGTAACTTGCTAAATAAATTTATAAAGCGTCTTCCCTCGAGTCTTGACCAATTTTATCACCTTTTTTGAAAAATACAACTAAAAGTTTACAGAATTTTTAAAAAAATTTAACATAATAAGGTTTAAAAATTATTATAGGTTAAGCTTATACAAATTTTATTTGGTAAAATGTTTAAATTGCTTTTGTTTAAGATCAATTTTTATCCTAAAACTTTCCACTAAATTATCCACATTTTTTAGTCACCACTTTTATAAAAGTTCTTAACTTGTAAAATTTCCAACTTTTAGATTGAACTACTTGAAGATTAGTGAAGACTTAAGTATTATCTCGGGTAGATTAGAATGATTATGGACAAAACTGATAATGATCAAAAATTAGGTCCCCTCGAAAATCCTCATATAGGTCAGGAAATGGTTGTTAATTTAGATAAATTAAAAGTATATAGGATACCGGTTAGGACTAGACTTGTTTTAATTAATGAGGATTTAATACACTTCATAAGACAGTCGTTAGAAGGAATAAACTATTCAGACTATCAGCTCTTTGCAATATCATCAAAGGTGGTTTCAATAACAAGAGGTTACTTCAGAAAAGAGTCTGACATAAAGGTATCTCGACTTGCGAGATTTCTGGTTAGGTTTGTTAAAAAATGGCCGGATGATCCGGGTTACGCACTTCCAGAAAAAATACAAATGGCTATGGACATGGTAGGACTTCCAAGGTTTATTTTTGCTGTGATTGGAGGTGCAATTATGAAGTATGTTTTTAGAAGACCCGGTTACTTTTACATTTTGGCGGGAAAAAACATCGGCGGAATTGATGGATTCGTGCCATCAATGTATCCGGAACCACTTAGGGGATATGGGTTTTTCACACCTCCAAATCCGTGGGAGGATGCAAATTTTATAGAGAAAGAAATTGGACTGCCTTTCGCTATACTTGATGGGAATAATATTGAGCAGGTTTTGCTTGGTTACGGAGAAAATTTTAGGGAAGTAGCTTCTAAGTATTTCAAGAAAGAGTATCAAAGGGATTTTAAAAATAAAAAAGAATTAAATGCGTTTATACTTAAGATGTTAAAAGGAAACCCACAGGGCCAGAGTGGTAATACGCCAATTTTGCTGATAAAGATTTTAAGTGTAGAGTAGGTTAGTCATAAACTCTTAAATGATCATAAGAGAAAAAAACAAGCTGATTTCTCTGCTTTACAAGGTTTTATTGTTATTATTGTTCTTATTTTGTTTTTTCTGTTTTTTGTTGATAGTCGGTATTGCGCTGGTTATTGCTCTGTGAGCATACTTTGACCTTTTTGACCTTTTTTTGCTATGGTTACTTTGGGGCCTAAAAGAGTTAGGCCTAGGTAATGCCTTGGGTCGTCACCACAAATTAAAGAATGTCTCAACCCATTCTCTGCAAATGCGCTATAGTTTTCTTCTAAGGCCACAACAGATATGGTTTGACCATTGGGCATTTGTTCTGATAGCGCAACAATTAGTCCTGCCAGTGCAACTGAAATATTATCCTCTAATAACTGTTTAATTTCTTCACCAGTAAGTCTTCTTTGTTGAGCTATGTTGATGGTATACGGCACTATCACGTTGTAATATTGAAAATTATTACCAATTTGAACTAGAAAACCAAAAATAGAGTTTACAGAAGACCTGTAACCCTGGTCTTGGCACTTGGTTCGTACTTGTTCATAAACTTCCGTAAGGTTATTGTAGGCGTAACACTCAAAACGAGCAGATACTGACGTTCCAAAAAAGAAGCAGTTGCTGGTAATACTACCTGCTACTTCGCCAGGTAGACAAAATTTAGTCTCAACTTGCATTCAATCCAACCTGAAAAGTATACCACCTTTATTTTCTACTAATTTATACTTTAAGTCAGCTCCGTTAATTCTCAAAATTACTCCATTTTGGTATTCATCAAGACCTATATGTCCCGTCGGACCTAAAAAAGATATTGATTCCTCTTTTTTTGAGTTTCAGGGACTAGTTGTATACTCAGTTATTGGTTTTAACTCTTCCCTGCGTAAAATAATATCAGTCGTATCCTTATAACCTCTAGGTCTGATTAAAATTTTATTTCCCACCAGTCTATACGGAAGTACTATCGCTGAACTAAATCCAAAGTCCACAATTTCGATCTTACTTTCATCAATAATGCTAAATTTCAAAGGCATTCCCCTGAGGTAGTTTGTTAAATTGATCTCCTTGAGGTTTTCCATCGATCTAAATATTTCTCTTATAACTCCTAAGATGGTTGAATAAGGATTATTAAAGATCCTTCGCAACAAGTCCTTAAATTGTGTGGGATCATAAATGTGCTCTTTAATTTTTTAAGAAGTTTGTTGTTCATTTTGACTTTTAATTAAAATGTGAGTATCCTTTATTAAGTTATAGAGATTTTGGGTTATGTAACAAAAGATGAAAAATAATATAAAGATGAGCAGGATTTTGCTTTTTTTCTTTGTTTTTACATTATCAGTGCTTTTTTTTGAGTCTGGAGTTATATCAACTAAATCCGCTGCACTGGCTAATAATACACTAAATTTTCAATCCAAGATAGTAAACAAAATAAACGGCACAAACATTTCAGCTCCATGTATAAACGCTGGAATTGATACGTGCGACTTTCAAGTTAGGATATATGACAGTCCTTCTGGTGGTATGTTGTTGTTTTAGGAAACTCATTCAGACGTTGAGCTTGGTGATACTTCTGGCTTGTTTGGTCTTAATATCAATTCCACTTGTACAGGGAGTTGGTTGTCGCCAGGTGCACCCTGCTCAGGTAGCGGCATTAATTGGGGATTAGATCCAACGGTTTACATTGAACTAGAGTTTGATCCATCTGGCCTAAACAACTTTACTGGTACTGAAGTATTTGCTAGGATGGAAATTAGGAGTGTGCCGTTTTCCTTTTTTCAAACAATTCATCTGCTTTGGGAGGTATATCACCAAACGGATTTGTGCAGATTTCTCCGAATTCAGCTCAGAGCACTGGCAATGTCACAAATTCGCTAATTAGTTTAAACGAAAACGGTATCAATAGTCCAAACTTGATCGATCTACAGGTTTCAGGAGTTTCTAGGTTTTTGGTAGATAATCAAGGAAGAATTGGAATAAACAACTCTTCTCCCAGTGATAAAATTCACCTTTCTCCTTCTGTAGGTGAAAGTGGAGAGATGGGTGTAACTATTACATCAGGTGGAATGACATCTGTAAATCCCAGAATAATGCTAGACTCTGGGTCATCAGGAGCATCTGGAATTGTTTCATATGACAGTAATGGTTTCGATTTAATATTTTCAGAAATACGCATGCTGGCTCTACAGGTGACATAGTTTTTAAAACAGCCGGATCTGTTGACAGAATACGTATTACTGGAGACGGTTTAGTGAGCATTGGAAATAATCCAACTCCGACAGCACTAATAGATATTGGTTCCGCTACTTCCAACAACGCTCAACTGAGGTTAAGGAGTTCGTCAGGTGTTAATCCTAGTACACCAAATAATGGAGATTTGTGGTGGAATGGCAACAGCCTGTTTTTTAATAATGGCACAAATAGTGTTGATTTGCTTGATTTTTATAAATCTGGCGGCAGTAGCGGATTTGTACAGTTATCTCCTAACACGGCACAAACAGATGTTGGTTCGGATCCATTGATAAATCTTCAAGCTAATGGAAACATAGCTTCGTCGGTTTTACAAGTAGATGAAAATGGTTTAGGTAATCCAAATCTTCTGAGTTTAAGCGTATCATCGCTTCCTCGTTTTCGTATTACAAATGATGGAAAGTTGGAAAGCTATATAAATGGAGTATCTCAAGCGTTTAGCATTTCCTATAACACCTCAACGCTCGTACCGGCAGGTATTGTGATATCTAACTCATCAACAGGTGAAATAATTAATGCAATAGATTTATCGGATTCAAAAATAAGAAATGCTGTAAACATAGGTAATAACAATATTCAGATGGCAGATAATGGAACCGTCTCAATTGTCAATTCATCAGGAAACCAAGTGTTGCAAGTATCAGATATATCAGTAAATTTTGGCGGTGTTGTAGAAAGTGGTGAAGTGGTATCTAGAAACTCATATTTTGGTGAGGAATTTAGCAGAGATAGAGCTAATGTAGTTGCTGATGCTGTTTATGCTTGGGGAGATTATCAACAGTTTGCCGTAGATGAGAATGTGAATTGTGTTTTTTCCACTGTTGATGATGCAGTGAACGGCATTGGAAGGGTTTCTGTAGCTGCTGCTGGTTCATCCTGTCTTGCATATCACGGTTCTGGAGTAGGGGATCCTCAACTACAATTTAACATGTATAATCTTCCATTAGTAATAATGAAGGTTAGACCATCTGCTGTGGGCACAGGACAAAACTTTTGGGTTGGTTTGTCTACTCAAGCGTTTGCTACGGACTCTCCTCCTTTAAATGGTGTGTATTTTATAAGAGGCCCTTCAAATGTTTGGACTGGTGTAACTACGAGTGGTGGCACATCAACTTATACTTCCTGTAGTGGTCAAGCGATATCAACTTCTCAATTTGCTCTACTCAAAATAGAAACGCGATCTGTTACTGAGGTAAGATTTTATGTTGATGCAAATGTGTCAGATGGTGTTCAATGGTTTGAATGTGGTGTGTCCTCTACTAATATTTTTACAGGTAATATGACATCATTGATTATGTCATCTTCTACCACAGCTGGATTTAATTTGGATATTGATTACTACAGGATTTGGCAAGATGACAGTTTATATCAAGATACCACGGAAGGACATACAAATGAAAAAGATACAGGTAATAAAAAAGATTCAAGTATGGACAATTTAGAATTTGTGACTGAAGAAATAACGCAATTTGAGC
>RFKV01000037.1 GCA_003694175.1 Candidatus Dojkabacteria bacterium
GTTAATGGGTTTCATTACTTCTTAAAATTGAAATTTAACCAAACACAGTAGAATATGGAGGCAACATACGAAGATTTCAAATCAAATTTAAAAAATTTAAAAGTATTAGTTTGGGGAATAGGTATTGCAGGAGGAGGTGTTAATGTTGCCAAATTTTTTGCTGACAATGGTTCGTCGGTGATAGCTATTGATGCTAAGGATAGGGATAATCTAAAAGAGTCTATTGAAGAATTAGAAAAATATGACAACATTAAGATTCACCTGGGAGATCATAAAGAAGAGGATTTTATTTGGGCAGATTTAATAATTAAAAATCCAGCAGTTCCCCCAAACAATTGTTTTTTGACTTTTTGCAAGGAAAAGAATAAGCGTGTTGAAACTGAAATTTCTTTGTTTATGAAGTATGCTAAGGGTTACAAGATAGGTATCACAGGTACGAGAGGAAAAAGCACTACCACAGCTTTGCTTACTAAGGTGTTGCAGGATAATGTAAAGGGAAGAGAAGTAATCACCGGAGGAAACAATAAGATATCACTTTTGCAGCAAATCGAAAAAGTACATAAAGACGATTTAGTCGTGATGGAAATTTCAAGTTTCATGTGTTTTAGTCTTAGACAAGTTCATGTTTCTCCCAATCTATCAATAATCACAAACATCTATCCTGACCACTTAGATTGGCATCCTGATATGCAACACTATATAACTAGTAAAGGTGCTCTACTTGAGTTTCAAAATGAGGAAGATTTTGCAATTCTTAACGTAAATAACAGATTAGTAAGGTTGAACTACGTAAGTTTAGGAAAGGGAAAAAAGGTTTTAGTTGATAGTGAGCGTGTCGAAGTTATTAGAAAAAAAATATGCTCTGATGGAAAAATTATTAATGAGGAGCTTGAAGGCGAGCATAATCTTGAAAACATCACTTTGGTTTGGGAAGCAGCAACTTTGTTAGGGATTTCTGAAAGTGAGTTAATTGAAAGTATTCGATCTTATAAGGGGTTGGAGTTTAGACAACAAAAAATTGACCAAAAGGGTAATGTTGTCTTCATAAACGACTCTTGTTCTACAATGCCAGAGGCAACAATTGTATGTTTAGAAAGGTTTAGAAACAAAGGAGACATACACCTAATTGTAGGAGGCACGGAAAAAAACTTTTTGGAAAATTCAATTTGTGAACTAATTGATAAATTTCAATTGGTAAAAACTGTTCATTTCCTAGAAGGTAGTCTATATAGTCGGATTTTAGATATTTTAAGTGTGAGACAGGATAAAAATTTAGTAGAAGAATCTTACAAAAAGAAATTTTTTGGCCCATATAACAATATGTTTGATGCAGTTATGTCAGCTTATAGTCAAGCATCTGCTCTAGGAGGATATGTTATACTGAGTCCGGCAGCAGCAAGCTTTAATCTTTTTAAAAACTCTTTCGATAGAGGAAAGATCTTTAATGATGTTGTCAAAAGCATAATAAATTAGAATTTAATCTTGTATTTAGTAGAGAAAAAGTCAAAACAAACTGTATGATTTATTTCATCTAAAATTTGTTTTCGTTTAATTGTTGGTCATTTTATTTGATATCGTGACTTTATAACTGTTAATTCTTTTTAGTTTGCGTGTTAAAAGAAGCTTAAGTTGTTTCTTCAAGTTTTTTTTAACTTCTATAATTTTCTATTAAGCAATATCAGGTTTCTTTAGTGAATAGTTTTAATTAGGCGCGCCTGCAACCAAAATTTTTTAATAACTTTGTTTGACTTTGAATTTTTTCTATCGTTTTGTTTATCAGAGGTTAATTTTATTTAAATCCAACTTTACCAGATCTCCTGCTGACGCAATGACCACTACCCAGTTTTCATCTGTCTTGTCTATTATCGATTTAAATGATCTTGAATAGTTATCGGAATCACACGTATAGTCTGCTTTTTTAGATTTATAATGAAGATTTATTTTATTAACAAATTCAGACGCTGTAATCAGTTTCTGTTGTTGTTCTGTTTCTCGTGTTGAATATATGTTTGGGATCATTACAAAGTCAGCAAGTTGAAGTGATTCTATAAACTGGTTTTGAAACGAAAATGTTCTTTCGTAATTATGTGGTTGCCAAAATAATAAAATTTTTTTACCAGGACAAGCCGTTTTTGCGGTTGACAGTAATGATTTAAGTTTTTCAGGATTGTGAGCATAGTCTCTATAAACTTTTGCGAAATTTGGAAGCATCCCAATGTACTCAAATCTGAACCGTAAACCTGGGAAATTCTTGCAAGCTTCTAAAATTTCTGTTTGATCAAATCCAAGTAATAGACCAACCTCGAACGCTTTCTCAAAGTTTTTAAAATTTCTTTCACCAATTAAATTGGGTAAGTTTGGTTTGTCGTTCTTTAGCAGAAGATGAAGATTTTGGCCAGATTCAATCATTTGTAAATCTTTGCGTATTGTTTTTATTTTTTCAAAAACGTATTTTTCGTTCTCGTTTTCTTTTGGCATAACAATAGCTTTTTGAGTATTTCTCAAAAATTTAATAAATGCCTCGTTATACATTTGTTGAGAAGTGAAGTAGTCAGTGTGATCTAAATCAATATGCGTTACTACTGATATAAACGGTTTGGGTGCACGTCCTAAAAATTGTTCCTTGTACTCACAAGCTTCCATGACAAGGTAGGGAGATTTTGGATTTAGATTAAAATTTTTGTTTATGCCTAAAATCCGATCGTTGGCATCTCCAAAAATAAAGTTTGGGGTTTGATCACATTGTGAGATTATCCAAGTTATTAATGCGGTGGTTGTGCTTTTACCATGAGTACCAGCAATTGCTATGGTTTTGTATTCTTTAGAAAAATAACCTACGACATTTGGTAAACTTACCATCTCGATATTTAGCTTGATTGCTTTTGAGTACTCAGGGTTGTCAGGTAGAACTCCGTTTGGATAAATAACAAGATCTATCTCTTGAGAGATATTATCTGTCGAGTTCTTTCCTAAAAATACCTTTTTTTCTATCCACTCTTTACTGATTTCTTCGCTTATTAAGTTGTCGCTTGCTGTTAACTTTACACCACTCTCATACAGTTTGTGAGCAACAAACTGTGAAAAGGGTGAGCTAAATCCAATCATGTGGATTCTGGATATTTTTTGAATATTAAAATCTTTCTGCATTTTTTTATTGTATCATTATTTTATTAGTCAAGAATATATTAACCTTTCTTTATATTCCTGAGAACAATCCTTCATCGTTTGGCAAGCTTTATTTAGTTTGTTTTTTTTATGTAAAGAAAAGAATTGTTTGATAATATTTTTTTGTTGAACGGTGGGAAAAATGTAACGCTTGAATATATACTATTCAATGGTGCAGGGAGTTTTTTAAAAAACCACTAGAATGAGAAATTTATATGATTACCACTTAGATTTTAAAACGAGACTATGTTAAATAGTTGAAAGGTTAAACTTTTATCAATCCATATAGTATCAAAAAGGTGTTTCATCAAAATCTCCAAGAAATACGATTTCTGGTTTTACATCTATACCGAGTTCAGTTTTTGCTCTTTTTTTAACTTCAAGCATTACAGATAAGTAGTCTTTAGATGTAGCTTTGCCTACATTTTCGATAAATGCTTTGTGCTTTGATGAAATCATAGCATCACCTATCCTAAATCCATCAAGTTTTAAGATGTGTTCAATAACATAACCGAAACTTGAGGTGGGTAAGCTAAATTTTTCTTTCTCTTCCTCTGATAAATTCCTAAAAACACATCCCAAGGAATTTGACGGTTGAATAGACTTTCTTTTTGCCCACTCCATCGCCACATACCTAGCTTTGTTTGTATCTCCCTCATACAGACAGAATTTGGCAGATAGTATAATTTCATCTGTTCTATGAAATCGTGAGTAGTCATAGTCAAATTCCAATTCATCTTTATTTAGATGTAATATCTCACCAGATCTGTTCATTATTTCAACAGATTCAACCACTTCGCTTATGTAGTGAGTTCCCCCGTGTATGTTGTTGAAAATAGAACCTCCTATAGTGCCTGGAATTCTTGAATACCATTGGAGTCCAGTAATACCCTTAGATATCGTGAAACTAATGGCGTAAGGCAGGTCTACTCCAGCATCCATTTTTACAGATACTCTAGGAAAATGTGATTCTTGATAGTCAAGGTCCTTAAACTCATAAAGTTTTTTTACGGACTCATCTCCATACGAATTCCATCTAGGACTTAAATTACTAGTTATTTCTGATGGCTTTGTCTTTTTTGTCCTTCCGGCTATTTCGATATTTTTAACATGGCTTCTTATCACTACACCCCTTATTCCTTTGTCTGAAATAAGGGTGTTTGCTCCCCAACCAAGCATGGTAACAGGTATGTCGAATTCACGACATTTCTTAATCCCAATCAATAATTCATCTCTTGTTTTAGGAGTAAAAAAAATATCGGCAGGTCCCCCAATGCGGACAGTGGTGTGTTTGGATAAAGGCTCCATAAGTTTAAGATTTTTTCTGTTCACAAATTTGGCTATCTCTTCAAAGTATTTTGTGTATTCCATTTATTGACAATAAATTAAAAGTTTTATGCAGGTGTTTTTACTTCAGATTCTTGGCTCATATATTAAAATCTTATAGAGACCTTCTTCTCAATATTTGGCTTATTTACTCCTAAAAAGCCGAAACAATCGAAGAGTGTGTACAACCTTGAGTAAATACATAAAATGATGCGATGATTAATTTTTCGATTAACTTTTTTCATCTTTTTGGTAGATTTCGACGCCTAAACTTTGGAGATCTGATACTATTTTAGGAAATCTTCTAAAAAGAATATCTGAATTAACAATTTCAGTGTCACCTTTCGCAACCATACCGGATAACACTAAAGCATGGGCAGCTTGCAATATTGATGGTGTGTACACTTTGCCTCCAATTAGATTTGACTTACCTAAAGTAACAACTAGATTTGGACTTGAAAAAAAGATGTTTGCTCTCATTTTATTAAGTTGTGAAACTAGTTCAACAAGCTGTATTTCGTACATATATGAATATATCCGCATTTGTCCTTCACTGCACATTGCCAGTATTAACATTTGAGGAAGCAGGTCAGCAGGAAATCCAGGCCATGGCTGGTCATTTACTTTATCTATATCTCCCTTAAAATTTTTTAAACATACAAGCTGTTGGTCAGGTGGAACGTATATAGAGTCACCTTTAATTTCTACACTACAATTGAATTTAGCAATAAAGTTTAAAATTTGGTGCATGTGATGAGGTATTGCCTTGTGTATGGTTAATTCCCCTCCAGTAATCAAAGTGGCTACTATCAAACCTCCTATATCAATGTGATCTGAAATAACTTCCCAGCTTCCACCTTTTAATTCGTCAACACCATGAATTACCAATTTATTTGTCCCTATTCCAGAAATTGAAGCTCCGACTGAGTTGAGAAAATTACATAAATCCTGGGTATGAGGTTCGCAAGCAGCATTGTAAATTGTTGTTGTACCTTCAGCCAAAACTGCAGCCATGATCAAATTCTCCGTTCCAGTAACTGAAGCTTCCAATTGCCAGATAAAGTTACCTTTCAACTTTTTGTTTTCCAATTTCGCGGTGTAGCCTTTCGATTTATCTATGACTGCCCCAAGCATTCTTAACCCTTGAAACATTGTGTCTAGTGGTCTGTGTCCAAGCTTACATCCACCCGAGTCTCTGACTGATGCCACTCCAAATCTTGCTAGCAGCGGCCCGAGAAATACCAGGCTAGATCTTTCTTTTAATGCTAAGTCGTCTGGTATACTCGTTTTATTTATGCTTCTGGGATCAAGACATATTGTATTTTCGTTTAAAAATTCTACCTTCCCTCCTATACTTTCATAAATTTCTAAGAGTACTTGAACTGATGAGCTTCTTGGCACATTTGTTATTGTAACCTTATCGTTACAAAGAATCGTTGCAGGAATCAGCTTAAGAACCGAGTTCTTATTAGGCTGTGCAGTGACCTCACCTTTTAACCTAGCACCTCCACGTATAACTAAATTAGACATCGAAAAGTTGTTGAACTCCAAGAATTTTAACAGCATATTTATGTTTAGTAAATATATATAATAAAAACGCGTTACTTTAGTAAAACAAATAAGTTTATAAGCGTAGAAAGCTTTCTTATCTAAGTTATCTCAAAATACATATTTTTGAATTTAGACCATCAGTTTGTTCGCTCATCATAAAGTCCCCTTGAGATCTTTTTGAACTAAATTTGCTATGTTGGATGTATGCAATCATTTTTTAGTTTGACACTACTTGATTAACTTTAGGTATGTGTTCTTACTTAATATTTTTTGTTTGAAAATTTTGTTCAACATCTAAAGAATTAAAAAGCGTTTTAAATATTTTTGTGGTTATAGGGTATAATTCTTAACGGATGAATTTCTGTGTAATGAAAAGTTTTTATGTAACAACTCCAATTTTTTATGCTAATGATTTACCTCATGTGGGTACAAGCTATACAGTTTTTATAGCTGATACTTTAGCAAGATACTTTAGAAAAAAAATTGGAGCAGAAAACGTTTTATTTTTGACAGGCACAGACGAACATGGCGCAAAAGTAGAAAAAAGTGCATTGGCTAGAGGTACAACTCCAAAGCAATTTGTAGATGAAATAGCTGCCAAATTTCAGGAAATTTGGTCTGAGGTTGGAATTTCGTATGATTACTTCATGAGGACTACACATCCCCAGCATGTTAAATATGCTCAGTGGTTTATTCAGAAAGCATATGATAACGGAGACTTATACGAAGGTGTGTATAAAGGCTTGTATTGCGAGGGGTGTGAAGCATACTGTAAGGATACCGATTTGATAGACGGGAAGTGTCCCAATCATCCAAACAAAACTTTAGTTTTGATGGAGGAGAAAAATTATTTTTTTAGACTGTCTAAGTATCGA
>RFKV01000038.1 GCA_003694175.1 Candidatus Dojkabacteria bacterium
ACTTTGATGTAAATCTTCTTATAATATCTCATGTTGATTATGAAAAAAACGAACAGTTTATAGAAGATTATTTAATGTCTTTAAACAGATATAAAGCATGGGTTCTTTTGCATTTTCTTGACCAATTCAGCGACTTTGTTGAGCCCATACAAAAGACTTGCAAAGCATGTAAAAGTGTTAATCATATTGATATCAATAATGGTATTTTAGATGATTTCATGGTGCCGTCATTCAAAGAAGAAGATTTAGTGCAACTAAAGATTTTCTTGAACTCAAAAGGTTTTGAAAACGCAGATTTTTATACAGTTGATTTTCTAAAAAAGATTGCGGACAAGCTGATTGAGATGGAAGAAAAAGAAAGTAAAGAAAATCGTACCGTATACTCTTTTGATAGAACAACAGGTATAACTATAACTTAAGGTTTTTTCCGTATAATTCTATATATATGGCTCTCCATTACCACATAAAAATAAAACGTAAGTACTCGCCTTCAGAAGTTCCAAAATACATCGGAAAACTAAAATAGCATGAAAACGAAGCAAGGACAAATTTGGGGCTTTGCCGGCAGCATCGGCAGCATGGGAGCTACGCCAGAAGTCATTAAGCATCTCGCAAGCTACGTCTCAAAGAAGAGGGCATACTTTTCAAATGAGCCCCAAAATAATTACTTAGCCAATTTACATAAGGCAACGCTTTATGAACCTTACAAGTATTCCGATAATAAAAATGATCTTTTAGAAACTATGGATAAGTACGTAATTGATGGTATTTTGCCTGTGTATATCCACAACGTCTCGTTGAAGGAAGGCGTATTGCTACAATACGATATGGCGCTAAATTTACTTAGCGAATTTGATACGTTAAAAGAAGCCTTGGAGGCTGCTGGATATTCCGTAGATGAAAGCTCAGTAAGCGAGATTCTAACCAAACTTGAAAAAATCAAAAGTATTTATCCCAAATTAAAAAAGTTTGAAACTTTTTTTGGGCACTTCAAAAGTTCTGAAATTAGATTTATAAGGATCATAGATGCCAAAAGTTATTTGGGCATTGATTTGAAAGAACTGCGCAAGAAGCTTGGGACTAAGAAGATCAAAACAAAAAAGGTTTCACACAAAGTGCAAGTTAATTTCAATATCCCATATACACCTGTTCCTGAAATAAACATTGATTCTGAAATTTTCAACAAATACTTTTATCAGCTTTTTCGTCCATTTTATTTAGAGTTAGAAGATAGGGCTTCTAACTTATATGCAAAATACGGGGCTCAAGAGTTATCTTATTTTAGCCAATTTCTCCGTCTTTTGAGTTATATTGATGTGTTCTTTGATTTAGAGACAGAAAAGTTTTTTGTAGGGGTTTCTCCGTTTGCATTTAGCGATTATGTGAATGGCGAAAAGCCTTTGTATGGGAAGCATTACAATTACATGCAATACGGCGATCTTTACATACATGCTTTCTCGCTAGATATTGAAGACGATGGCGATGGGGGCATGCCTGAGATCGTACCTGATCCTGAGCTTGTTTTAGCGTAAGCATCCCTTAAACGGCATCAATATGCAGGCTTTAATGAGGGGCGGTAAGCCCCTCATTTCTTTATTTTGATTAAAGCCTTGAACATTTATTTTTAATAAAACAAAAAGTTGGTATAATTTATGTATGGCTCAGTTCTTGGACCTCGTAGAGCTTGGCATACCAAATGGTTACATGGGGTATATTGAATATCAGAATTTAAGCGGGCAAGGCAAAGAAATACTGTGGGATGCCACGTGGGATATAGACATCCCTATACCCCCCAGAGCTGTGCCTTGGCCTGGGTTAGATCTATTAAAGACAAGATTGATAAGCATGGATTTTGATATAAACAAAGATTTAGCAGGTACTATAGACGTTAACATAAGAGGGTTTCACGTTATACAACACGCCGGCTTTGAATCAAACGGTAGTATAACATTGAACTTCATAGATTTCGAAGATCAAATAATATACGGTCTAGCTATGGCTTTCATGCAGATTGGCGGAGCTAATAGATATAAGTATTTTGTAAGAAAAGAAGACATGATTATACCGGAGTTTCACATTTATTTTCTGAACTCTTCTCGTTTGCCTGTACGTAAAATAACTTTATACACATTAGTATTTAAGAGCTACGAAGCTTCTTATGCTACTACTACTATGCCAGAAGGTGGTCGTGGTGAAATTACCATGTCTTTTGACTTTGAACATCATGATATTACTATACTCAACGTCAATCCTGCATTTACATTCTAATGCATCGTGAGAGTTAACTTAGGGAGTAATAATGCTACTATAGCCAATGTAACTGGGCTATTTGAATACGATCCAAATGCTTTATATACTGCAGGTGATTTTGTTGTATACATTGGTCCGTCTAATCAACAAAATTCGCCAGTTCCCTTTGGTATATATTTATGTATCAAAGACATTCCCAGTACACCAGCAAGCCTATGGCTAAACAATCCTGAATACTTTAGGCCATTTTGGTATTATGACGCTATAACGAACCTA
>RFKV01000039.1 GCA_003694175.1 Candidatus Dojkabacteria bacterium
CTTCTAGATCCAAAAATCCTTAACATGTAGATAAATAAATTTATGAAATCCAAGTATAGGGTTAGCGAACCTAAAACGACAAGTTTATTTTCATTTTCTTGCATTTGCGAAATAGTTTTAAGTTTCTGAACATCCCAAGCGGTAAGTACTAGAAATATTGCAACACCTAAATATGTAAGTATCCAATTAAATCCAGTAGCAAATGAGGGCGAAAACAAAGAAACCACGATGTTAAAAAGGGAGGCAATCACGAGACCAATCAGTCCCATAAGAGCGATACCTCCAATCTTACTCAAATCCATTTTCGTGGAGTACCCAAAAATTGCCATGATCGAAAAAGTTATAAATGTAGCACCCAAAGCTGTAACTATTCCAAAAAGATTGTAACTCATCATAATAAGACCGAGAGTTAGTCCTGTAAGAGCCGAATATGCAACGAACACTATACTACCAACCAACGCGTTAAACTTCTCAATAAAGAAACTAAGTGCAAATACGATCACAAGCTGCAATATCGCTGTAGGTATAGCAAGGATGCTAATGATAGATAGAGCAAAGCTACTAGACTCAGCAAACAAAATAATGAACAATGCAACTCCAAATGACACAAACAATCCAATAGACATTAGGCCCAAGACCTTTGTCATAAAACTGCTGAAAGATAGCCCAAATCCTTTGGTTTGTTCGAGTATGAATGAGTCATTTTGCATAATTTTTATACCTAAATTTTAATACTACACTGAATTATTATACCATTTAAAAAACTTTTTCTTTCAGGACTAGAATTTTTTGATTTTACCTCAATTTTTGAGTGGATGATATTGTTTATGAGTTTTTTCAGCGAATTTATCAGATCCATGAACGTATTTGGAAGTTGTTTGCAAAGAAGAGTGCCCAAGAAGCTTTTGTATGGCTGCTGGACTTGCACCCTGCTCTGCTATGTATGTAGCAAATCCATGTCTAAGGCTATGAGCTGAAGTTGGAACGACAATGCCAAGCCTTCTTCTGTACTCTGCTATTTTCATTTGAATGTAATTTTGTGAAAGCCTTATGAGGTATGGATTATTTGTTGCTTTTCTTGTACCTTTTGTTGGTACAAACATAGCTGGAAAACTATCTTTGCGATGCTTAAGGTATTCATTTAGATACTTAATTGCTCTTTGAGTTAAATAAACGAATCTTTGTTTGTTTCCCTTACCTAAAATATAGATTTTGTCATCAACTACTTCGTTGTTTACTATTTTAAAATGTTCCTTGTTTAGATTAGTTACTTCAGATATACGCATTCCAGTTGAGAAAATAAGCTCAAGAATTGCTCTGTTTCTAAACTTAACTATTGGCTCTGTCTCAAATTCAAATGGGCATTCTATCAATTTAACGAGTTCATCAAATTCTGCAATCTGCTTCTCTTTTTTTTCAGCTTTTATCATTTTTATAGCAGTGGGTGGAATTGGGGTTGGTTTGTCTATATCAACCAAAAACGATAAATATGATCTTAAAGATGATAACATTCTGTTGACAGAAGAATCAGAGAGTTGCCCTTTATACATTGCTTTTTTAACTTCTGAAACCTCACTTAAACTTTTTTCCACAGATTTATCACTAAGCTGTCTACCGGCTTTAAACTCATGAAGTATAGGTAAGTAGTTTTGATTACGCAAAAAACCTTTGTAGTCAGAAATTATCAGTTTATCAACTTGCTCAAATTGGATGTCTAGATAGTAAAGAAAAGCTGAAAATATTTCCAAATCGCGAGCATAATTTTCTATGGTCTCCTTAGAGTAATTATTGTTTTGCAAGTTGAGCAAAAACTCCCTGAGATAAGGAAGCCCATACTTAAGTCTTAATTTTTCTTGTTCCGAAGATATTCGTTGAATAGACCTACTCATTTTCACAACTTGATAAGTTAAGTGTCAAACAACCAAATTTTGTTGATGTTTCTATTTTCAACTCATCAAGTGATATTTAATGCATTAGATATTCTAAACAATTGGAGTTAAAAATTCCATTTTAGTTTGTGATTTCGGCTCATCGTCATTTATTGCTTTTTGATATAATCAGTCTAGCCGGAGCGTAGCTTAATTGGCTAAAGTACACGGCTGGGGGTCGTGCGAGTGCAGGTTCGAGTCCTGTCGCTCCGATTTGCGCAAACTTTTGCACAAATTAGAGTTTGGATATTTTTTATTTGCGGACAAAATTTGAATTAACTCTTTGGACTATCTCAGGACTACGGACTAAGTATTAATATTTGTTTTAACAGTTAAGTATTTAGGTTTTGCTTCCGGTTGATGTGTTATAAGCAGTATTAAAAGTGTACCAAAAATTCAAAGGTTTTACAGTAATGTAAATCTGTAGAGTTACAAAACGAGTTACAAAAATTGAAGGTATTTATATTAAACAGTAATTTAAAATGGTTTGTTTTTTGGCGAAGTTTAAAGAAGACACTACTAAATAGTTTTCGATATTCGATATTCGTAACTTTTATGCTGTGACTTATAGTTTTGAGTGAAGTTCTTTGTTGATGAAACCCGGTTGTCTTTCTGTTTAATAGTTTAAAGAAAGATTAGCATCAAATACGGCGCCGGCTTAGCTCAATTGGTAGAGCAACGGTATCGTAAACCGTAGGTTGTGAGTTCGATCCTCACAGCCGGCTAAGTTGAAAGTATGTAATAATTGTTGTCGTGAAAAACCTTTTTGTAATTGCCGAATTTTTGGATTGTGAGTCTTTTCACAAACTCTTTCAAAGATCTATGGGTCACCAGTATCAGTTTTCCTTTTCTACTTGATAGAACTGACGCAGACGAAGATAAAAAATTTTCAAGCCATACTTTCCCAAATTGTCTGTTGTAATTAAGTAAAACTAGATCGTACTCTTTTTTTTTGGCATGTTCGAGACCATCAGAAAGGTAGTTTATACAGTTTTTAAGATCGTTGTTTTTGATGTTTTCTTTGATCAAATTAACGTTAACGAAGTCTCTGTCGGTAAGCTCAAATTCTACTTTTGGGTTCTCCAACGCCATAGGGATGCTAAATGAACCGTATCCTGCGTTTGAAACAAAGACTGACTTGACTTCTTGGCCAATTTTTACTTTTTCTATTATTAGTTTAGAGACTGTATCAATTTTTTGAGCACTTTGAGTACCATGTTGAGTAACAAAATTGATCAAAAAACCCTTATGTTCGAACTGAAAATGTATTCTTAATAAAGGATTGTACTTATCCATATACTTTTTGGTTTATTTAATCGATTCCAAAGTCTTGACTTAATAACTTTAACAAAAAATTTTTGTGTTTTATTCGATTATAGATTTTTTTGTTTTGAATTTATTTCCTTAAGTGTATTTAGTATTGCTTGAAAACTGATCAAACAATCAAACAATGAACTTAGATAATTTTAAAGTTTATCTACATCTAACTAAACTATTCACTTCGAGTGATTAATTCTTTACATAGAATTGTAATCGGAATATTCGTTGTTTAACGTTTTTTAGTTTGATATACTTTACTTTGTTTCAGAAGTTTAAGTAACCAAAGCGTGAGAGTACCAAAAAGGATCTTTTACAGGATAGCATTTTTGATAGCTGTGTTGCCATTGATAGCTATTTTGGCGTTTGTTTTTATTTCACAAGGAGAAAAAGCAGGTTATGAGGTTGACACTAAGTTTGAGAATGGTTACCAAATAATTGAATTTACAGCCAAAAACGGATTTTTCCCCAGTAGTATAAAGGCTAAAGCAGGAGTAGAAAGCAAAATTAGGGTGAAAACATTCAACACTTACGACTGTACAAGGCTGTTGAACATTCCAAAAGTAGGTATAAATAATGTAGAGCTTGATCCAAATGGGATATACGAGTTTATAATTTCTCCACAAAAACCAGGAGAAGTGCTTAAAGGGAGTTGTTCGACTGGTGCAAACGTTGTTGAGATTAAATTTGTCTGATTTGAAGAAAATATTTTAATTTTGAAAACTGAACCTGGTAACACTAAAATAATTTACTGCCGCTATGTCTAGCATAATTTTATCAATATACGTTTCTAAGTGTTTCTGGTTGCAGGTGATTTATTAACAAGCAGTAACATGAGTGACGATAATCAAGTTAAGTGCTACAAATTCAAAGTTAAAGGGATGCATTGTGCCTCGTGCGAGTTGTTACTTGAAAGCAAGCTTTCAAGTTTACCAGGTGTGAGGAAGGTTGATGCTAAGCTAGGTTCGAACATGATAGAAATTCATACGACAAGTTCGTCTTCTGCTGAGGAATTAGCCAGTGCGATCTCAAAAGTAGTTGAGAAAGATGGCTACTTGATTGATCAACAACTATATAAAACAAATCAGTTTGATGAGTGGTTTTACTCTGTTCCCTTGTCCGTGTTTTTTATACTTGTTTATGCGGTTGTAGTTAGAGCTGGTTTGTTCCAATCTGACGTTACTAATCTTGATGAAAGGTTACAAGTATTTGTTCTTGGAATTGGTGCTTCGTTATCAAGTTGTATGGCTTTAGTTGGAGGTATAGTGTTTTCCATTTCCTCAGCGTTAGATGGACAACCTCCAGGAAAGAGATACTTATATCACGCTAGTTTTCACCTAGGTAGACTTATTGGTTTTTTCTTCTTGGGTGGGCTAATTGGTGTCGTTGGCAGCGTCTTGAAGCCTTCAGCTGGGTTTTCAGTTGTATTAAATCTTTTAGTAGTTTTTGTTTTTTTAATTTTGGGAATCTCTCAAATTTTTCCACAATCCTTCTCTAAGTTCCAGTTTAGGCTTCCAAAATTGTTCGGCAGGCTTGTTGTCAAACTAAAAGTCAGTAGTCCTCAATCAAGTTTCTTAATTGGAGCTTTAACTTTTTTTATACCTTGCGGATTTACGAATTCTATACAGATAAAGGCTTTGGAATCTGGTAGCTTTTTGTCCTCTGCAATAATAATGTTTACTTTTGCTCTCGGAACTTTACCAGTTTTAGCTATGATAAGTTTTGCTTCGACGAATCTTTCAGAGAGATTTAATAATGGTATTTTTAAAAAAACAATTGGTATTTTGATACTGGCCTTAGCTTTTTATAACTTGATTTTGGTTCTAAACAGAATTTAGAGTTGTGTTTTCACTAAAGTAAACTCCAAACTTCATTGTGATAGTTTATTTAGATTTGATTTAGCTTAAGTCTACAACTATTAAATACTTCCACGTACATATGGTACAATGCATAAGCTTATAAGGTTAATATTACTTAATATGTCGACTGTTTTTCATAAAATAGTATCCGGAGAAATCCCTTGCTACAAAATTTATGAAGATGATGACTTTTTAGCCTTTTTAGACATCAACCCAAAGTGTGATGGTCATACATTACTTATACCAAAGACACCGGCAAAGTGGGTATGGGATGTCGAAAAATATACTGAGTATTTTGAAGTTGCCAGAAAAATTGTGCGACACTACCAGAAAGTAACTGGAAATGATTTAGTGGTGATGAAGGTTGTTGGAGTCGACGTACCATACGCTCATATACACATTTTGCCGTATGATGAAAACTATGGTAGAGGCCGCTCTACTCTCACACCAGAAAAAGCTCATCAAATCATGAAAAAATTCTCTATGATAAATTAATATAGCGTATCATTAAGTTACAAGTTTATTTTCACTTACTTATCTTATACACCAACGTTTGTTAAGTTTCCTCATTATACTTTATGCACCGCAGTAAGCTTATTGTCTTAAATCTATGATTTAACTATCCTTATTATACTTGAATTATTTGAAGAAATGTGAGAAACTTTAGACCGTTGATGAGTTTATCTTGAATTATTTCATTGGTTTCATTAGTTACTTTAGTTACTTTTAAAACTTTTTCTTAAACTTTTAGGTTTCTGTTTATGGCAAGCACACTGGATTATAGCAAGGTAAAAGATACTAGGTATTATAGGAATATAGGCATAATAGCCCACGTAGATGCAGGTAAGACCACCACAACAGAACGAATTCTGTTTTTCACGGGAAGAAAGCATAAGTTGGGTGAGGTTCACGAGGGGACGGCTGAGATGGACTTTATGGTTCAAGAGAGGGAAAGAGGAATTACTATACAGTCAGCTGCTACCACAGCTTTTTGGGACTATGCGAACGAAACCTATAGAATCAACATAATAGATACCCCAGGACATGTTGACTTTACCGCAGAAGTTGAAAGGTCTCTTAGAGTTTTGGATGGAGCTATTGTCGTTTTTGATGGGAAAATGGGAGTAGAGCCGCAATCTTCTAAAGTTTGGTTCCAAGCAGAAAAATATTTAGTGCCGAGGCTTTGCTACATAAATAAACTTGATAATGTAGGTGCAGACTTTTATAGATCTTACGAAAGTATAGTTGAGCATCTGTCCGATTTAGCGATTCCGATTTCTTTACCACACGGCATTGAAAATGAATTTGACGGAATAATTGACCTTGTAAGAATGGTGGAAATAATTCACAAGGATGACTTAGGAAAGGAAATAGAAGTTAGACAAATATCCCCTGAATACAAGGAAAAAGCTGAGCAGTATCGAATGAAACTAATAGAAACCGTTGCAAACTTTGATGATTTAATTGCTGAAAAATATTTAACAGGATCAGAAATTAGTAGTGAGGAGCTAGAGCAAAGCATAAGAAAGTTGGTTATTGCAGGTAAAATATTTCCAGTGATGGCTGGGTCCTCGTTGAAAAACAAGGGAGTACAGGCAATGCTTGATAATATTTGTAGGTACCTACCTTCTCCTCACGATAAGTCTTTCACTATTGATGATGCAGAAACTCAGACTGAAAAAAGGTACATTGGTGAGGTTCCGGGCAGAGACCCTGACACCCAGGAAGTAATCACAAGAAAGCTTGTAGAAGATGAACCCTTCACTGGATTAGTGTTTAAGCTCGCAGTGGACCCGCATGTTGGTAGTTTAGCCTTCTTTAGGGTTTATTCAGGAAAGTTACAAGCTGGGAGTTATACATATAATAGTAGTCAGGGTACCCGAGAAAGGATTGGTAGAATCATATTGCTTCATGCCAATCATAGAGAAGAAGTGAAAGAAGTCAGGGCGGGTGATATTGCAGCAATAGTTGGTTTGAAAGAAACAAAAACTGGTGACACTCTGTGCGATGAAAGCAACAAGATTTTGCTTGAGAGTATACATTTTCCAGATCCAGTTGTTAAATTTGCGATCGAGCCAAAGACCAAATCTGATCAAGAAAAGTTAGGTGAGGCCCTCTCAAAACTTGTATCAGAGGATCCAACCTTTAAGGCAGAGACTGATCCTGAAACTGGTCAGGTGATTATTTCTGGAATGGGTGAACTACATTTGGATATAAAGATTGATATTTTAAGGAGAGATTATGGTATTCAAGTAAATGTGGGAGCTCCACAGGTTGCATACAGAGAAACGATAAAGAAAGAATGTGAGCACAGGGAGCTTCTTAAGAAACAGACTGGAGGTGCTGGTCAGTATGCTGACATCGTTATGGTATTAAGGCCAAGAGCAAGAGGCGAAGGATATAGATTTATAGATAGTATCAAGGGTGGAGTTATTCCAAAAGAATACATCCCGGCAATAGATAAAGGTATTCAAGAGTCTATGACTTCTGGACCGCTAGGAGGGTATCCTGTCGTTGATTTAGAAGTGGAGATTGTTGACGGTACTTATCATGAAGTAGACTCTAATACGGATACGTTTAGGACATGTGCTTTTTATGGAATTCGAAATGCTATTAGGTTGGCAGATCCAGTGCTTCTTGAACCAATAATGAAAGTTGTCATTAATGTTCCTGAAGAGCATGTTGGAGCAGTGACTGGTTACTTATCGTCAAAAAGAGGAGTTATAAAAAACATATTGCAGAGAGGTAAGACAAAAGAAGTAATAGCTGAGGCACCATTGGGAGAGCTTTTTGGATATGTTTCGGACTTAAGAAATCTTACCTCGGGTACTGCTTCACCCAATATGGAATTCAGTCACTATGATGAAGTACCGAAAGGTCTGATGGATAAGGTTTTGGGAAAGGGAACAATAGATAACAAAAAGTCAGTCTAAATAGCCTTTAGTACGAGATTTAGTTAAATTCATACTTAGATTGTGCTTTTTAACTTGTCGGTAAAGGTGTTTTTGGTTTAAAGCTCAAGATTTGGTTTTAAGCTAAAACGTATCTAGGTTACGGAGTTATTTTTAGGTCTAACTTTCTTCAAAAAACCATTTTAGATGTAGTAATAGTTACATAGTCTTTGTTTAGAAATGAAAATTTCCTTGCTTGGTTCTTCAGGAAGGTTAGGTTCTTTGATGCTTAGGGAGTTTTTATCAAAAAAAATAAAGGTTAGAGCGTTGGTAAGAAGCGTCGATAAATTTAAACGTATTTTCCCAAACTTCTTTGCCAATCAAGATTTGGAGGTATTACAGGGTGATGCCCTGAACCTCCCAGATCTTGAAAAGCTTATTGATGGCTGTGATGCAGTGGTTAGTTGTTTAGGGCATAGAGGGAAAAATCCGAGATTTATGCAACGGGATGTGTTTACATTGTTAAGCGAGATACTGGAGATTAGAGGACCTAAAAGATTGATATCGATAACAGGTTCAGGTGTGTTCCTACCTGGAGATAGTGTTACGTTATTTGATAAGTTGATGCTTTTACCAATTAAGTTACTCGATCCAGAAAGAGTTGAGGATGGTAAAGAACACGTTAGAGTTCTGCTCAAAAGTAAATTAGACTGGACGGTTATTAGGACTCCTGTTCATACAAATTTTGGTAATAAACATACTGTTTCAGATAATTTAAATGGTGAGCTAAACTTATTTGTGAACCGGAGGGCTATTATAAATTTTGTTTTGGAAGTTCTTTATAATAATACCTACATTAATAAAGCTCCAGTCATTCGCTCTAAAATAAGTTTCTAATTTAGTAAAAATAAATTTGTTTTTGAATTTATTTGCTGAAGCAGAGCTCTTATAGTACTAAGTCCTATATAAAATCAAAAATTAAAATCATTGATTTGTTTGCGATTGTCTACCATTTCAAAAAATCATTTTTGAACTTATCTAGTTTGGGTCTGATTACGTGTTTAAAATAAATTTGGCTTCAGTTTTTGTAGTAGAGATTCTGATGATGATATTCCTCGGCCGGGCAGAGTCTACCCGCGCCCACTATTTCTGTAGCTACGGTTCGTTGCACTTTTTTGAGCTTCTTCTCTACTTTTTAGAGCATCTCAAAGCATCTAACTTGTCTTTTTCTTGTATAAATAAAATCACAGCTCTATACCGAGTACTATATCATTTCAATGTTTGTTTATGCTTGTTGGATCATAAATACTCCAAATACTTTCACAAAAGTTCAACGTAATTTATCGAATTTTCACCAAACTCCAATTTTATCGCTTCAGCATGTTTAGTTATACCAGTGCTCACTTCCTCAAATGTTGGATTTTAGGTAACATCCCCACAACAGTACCCGATCAAGGCTTTATTTACCCCTCTTAACATGACATGCCAAAAGCTGCTTGATAACACTAAAAACAACTAATAGAAAACATTGCAGCACTCATTTAGTCTTATTTCAAAATTCAATAAATCATTAATAAAAAACATATCGTTTTATTTCTACCGAACTTATCTTAGGCAATTTCTAAAATTGCAGTCCACTGGCAGAATTAAAGTAATTAAAAAACAACTCGTAATATTTTAAAGGAATATTTTACTAATCTACATTTAGGAATTTTTTTTCAAACTCTCTCCACTCTCTATCTGAAAGATTTGAATCTTCCTTTGTTACTTTCTGTCCCTTAATCATCTTGTCAAGCAACTGTTTTTCTTGTTTAGATATAAAAATTCCTTTGAGTCTATAATCTTCAAAGGCTTCGTAAGTAATTGGAACCCATAACTTAACAATTTCAAGTATTTTTTCAGCATAGACTCTAATTTCGTATTGGGCATGTTGATCTACTCTTAAACTTAGGAAGTGTAGTAGGTTATGGAGATCAATTTTCCAATACCATTGTGTGAAAAAATTGACTGGCAGCACCATCCTAGCTATTTCTCTTGCTATACCTTCTTTACTCTCATCGATTATTCCACCATCCTCATTCGAGTTTAAAAGTTTTAGATACTTTTCATAGGAACTAATCGAATGATCTCGAATCAATTGCAAGTACTGTTTTTCTATTTTCTGATCAACTCTTGAGCCTCTACCCTGATTATTAACTTTACTTTGAGATTCCAATGTTTCTGGCAAGTAAAATTCCTTATCTAGAATTGAGTATCGCGCTGAATACTCGTTCACGTTTGCAGTCCTATGTCTAATCCATTGTCTAGCAACAAAAATAGGTAACTTTATGTGAAATTTAATTTCGCACATTTCAAAAGGAGTCGTGTGTCTATGTCTGATTAAGTATCGAATTAGACCTCTGTCTTGAGAGATTTTTTTCGTACCTTTACCATATGACACTCTTGCAGCTTGAACTATCGACTCATCGCCTCCCATATAGTCAACCAACCTTATAAAACCATGGTCCAAAACTTGAATAAACTTCCCTAAGATCTTTTCTAAATCAGGATTTGTGTACCTTTTAGTTGTAAACTCTTCACAATCCATAATATATTGGTCTATTTACTCGTCACATTTTAATTAGACGATCTAGTTAATTAAACGATTTAGTTTGGTTTTAAAAATTCAAAATATACGATCAACAACAAGACAACTTTGTCTAAACTTTAATCGCAAGTATAACTCAACTAAGATACCCCATACCTAATCTTTATTTCACAGCTGCTTTTAAATAACTTTCAATCGCAGATCTTTTTTATTATCCCAAAACGTGTTTTTAGAGTTTTGTACGCGTTTTCCTGTTTTAATCCGACTAAATTAAAAGAGCGAACCTTAAACGAAATTTTACTTTGAATAGTTGACAACGATTGTTTTGACGTTAGTAAACTCTTTAATGCCATATGAACCTAATTCCCTTCCATAACCTGATTTCTTTATTCCACCATATGGCAGTCTTGGGTCTGACCTTACGAGTTGGTTTATGAAGACATTTCCGGCCTCAATTTTGGGTATTAATAACTTTGCCACTTCTATATCCTTAGTCCAAATTGATGCACCAAGTCCGTATTCACTCTGATTTGAAAGTGTTATCAATTGTTCTATATCCTCAAAAGTAGTAATAGCTATCACTGGTCCAAAAATTTCTTGATCAAACACTGGCATATTTGGTTGTACATTCGTCAGAATGGTAGGTTCGAAAAATAGACCCTGTAGATTTGCTCTCTTTCCCCCTACTATAAGCTTTGCGCCCATTGATATGGATTCACTTACTTGTCTTTCTAAAATTTCTAGACCTTTTTCGGTTGCTATTGGCCCTACTTCGGTATTTGGATCCTTTGGATCTCCCATTTTTATATTCGAAAGTTTTTCTGCTACCAACTGAACAAAAGCCTTTTCTATCTGTTTGTGAACAAAAACTCTTTTAGGTGAATTACAAGCTTGACCTGAATTTCTCATTCTACCTTCCACTAAAGAGGCTGAGCAGGTATCTAAATTTGCATCAGGAAAAACAATAAAAGGATCGCTTCCACCAAGCTCCAGCACACTTTTTTTTATTTCCCTTGCTGCAGCTGATGCTACAATACTTCCAGCCTCAGCGCTACCAGAAAAGCTTATAGCTTTAATGATTTGGTTTTTGATTACTTGTTCTACTTTGTTAGATCCAATCAATAATGTTTGGACTACTCCTTCAGGAAAACCAGCTTCCAACATTAACTCTTCTATTTTGATTGCTGAAATTGGAACATTTGACGCATGCTTTATAACAACTACATTACCAGCAGATATCGTTGGTATTATGAATCTAAATGCCATCCAGAATGGGAAATTCCATGGGACAATTCCTAGAATAACCCCTAGTGGTTCGTAGACTACCATTGACTCATTTGATTCCGTCTTTACCGAATCAGGTCTTAAAAAATCCTCTATCTTTCCTTCATAATAGAGTGCTGTTTTCGCACATTTTTCTATTTCGCTTAAAGATGCTTTTATAGGTTGTCCAATTTCGTCGGTTATGATGTTTGCCAGAGAGCTCTTATTTTCAATAAGTTTTTCGCTTAGTTTGCTTAGTAGATTATTTCTGTATTCAAAATCGGTATTTTTCCAGTTTTCAAAAGCCATTTGTGCTTTTTCTAATCTTCTTTGGATTTCAATGTCAGCAAGATCGTCAAATTGCGCGTTTATAACCCCTGTAAAAGGATTCTTAGATACTAACATAAGCATTAAATAACAAACAAATAAAGTCCATCACTCTGAGGTTATGCACCTATGTCATGTATGTATTGGATTATTTTAGCATAACCAATTCAAACCCATTTTACAATACTTCTTACTATATTTCAGAGATAGGTTAATCTTTTTGCAAAAAATTATTAATAAGAAATTAATTATTTAGATAATATCAAAGCTAATGTTTGTATGGATAAACGAAGGGTAGTTATAGTGCGACTAAGTGGTGTTTTAATTTTTTTGTTTTCTAATCTAAATCGCAGATAGCAGCTTTAAGTTCTTCTCTTATTTCTTCAAATCGTAAGTTATAAACATTCAAATTTTTAACAGTTAATATAAATTTAGCTTTTTTAGTATTTGTTAATGATTGAAAAGCTGCTTTAATACGTCTTTTGATCTTGTTTCTTACTACAGCTTTTTTGTGAATCTTTTTTGATACATTAACTGCTATTTTAGAACTTTTCAAATTAGGGCAAGAAAGATACTTGATGTAGAAGTTTGAAGTTTCAAATTTAACACCTCTTTCTGAGATCATTTTTACTTCTGAACTATTTAATCTTTGACACTTTTTAAGCATGATAGCTAAGTAAACTAAACATAGCAAATTTTATATCATAGATTGACATTTAACTTATTCAGGCTTTATCCCTTTTTCATAATAA
>RFKV01000040.1 GCA_003694175.1 Candidatus Dojkabacteria bacterium
GATATACTGTCAACCCAATTTTTATTTAATTTTTTATAGAGCTTTCTGTAGTACTCCTGTTTATTCATCAAAATCATCAAAAAATAACCTTTAGTTAACTATTGACTAATATACGCCAAAAATTTTTGTATGAGGTTTTGACGAAACTGGTAAAATCTGAGATGTTAAAATAAAGCTTGTGGTCAACCACTACTTAATTTTAGCAATTTATTTGTTTAATTAAAAATTTCTGAAGAGATCATGAAAAGAGTTCTTACAGGAGACAGACCGACTGGTAAACTACATTTAGGTCACTTTGTAGGTTCATTGAAGAACAGAGTGAAGTTACAAAATGAATACGACACTTTCATCTTGGTAGCTGATGTACAGGCTCTCACTGACAACTTTGATCAAACCGGAAAAATAAAAGATAACCTGTTAAATGTTATTATAGACAACCTTTCGGTAGGCATTGATCCAAAAAAAGTTACTTTCTATGTTCAGTCTTTAGTTCCGGAAACAGCTGAGCTAACAATTTATCTCATGAACTTTATTTCCTTCAATAAAGTTCTAAGAAACCCAACGGTGAAAGATGAAATAGCACAAAAAAGGGATAAATTTAAAGGAAACCCACCTTTTGGTTTTGTTGCATACCCAATCAATCAAGCCGCAGACATTTTAACACCTAGAGCTGATATTGTCCCAGTAGGGTTTGATCAGGCTCCAATGATTGAAAACACCAACACTATTATCAAAAAAATAAATTCACTTTATGGTCAAATATTTAATGAAG
This sequence comes from Candidatus Dojkabacteria bacterium, assembly GCA_003694175.1. GTDB lineage: Bacteria > Patescibacteriota > Dojkabacteria > J137 > J137 > J137. The sequence continues at coordinate 773 of RFKV01000040.1, forward strand.
TTACTCCAGTTTTTGGAGATATCGGCAGGTTGATTGGAACGGATGGAAGCGCAAAAATGAGTAAATCTCTTGGAAACACTATATATCTAAGCGACACCGAGGAGGAAGTCCGAAGCAAAGTAATGAAGATGTACACTGATCCAAATAGAGTTAAGTCTACAGATCCAGGAAGAGTAGAAGGTAATCCAGTATTTGTATACCATGACGCATTCAACTCAGATACAGAAGAAGTTAAGGATTTGAAAGAGAGATATGTAAAAGGCACAGTCAGTGACGTAGAAGTTAAAACAAAACTTGTTGCTGCTATTAACAAGTTTCTAGATCCGATAAGAGAAAGGAGAGCATACTATGAAAGAAATATTGATGAGGTTTATGATATACTTTCGGCTGGGACAAAAAGAGCCAGGGAAGAGGGTAAGAAGACCCTAGAAATTCTTAAAGAAGCTATGAAGATTAACTATAATTTGTTTACTAATTGATAATTTCGATTATGTTTTCTGAATTTAAAAGAAGGTTTAGCAACAGGAGGCAGTATATTGATTTGTTGTGGGTATTTGTTAAAACCAGTTTTAAAATGCGTTACCAAAACTCAATCTTAGGAGTTTTTTGGGTAATGGCTAAACCTCTTTTGACTTTTCTCCTTATGTTTCAGATATGGTCTGGTTTCGGAAAAAATAGTCAAGTGGGTATCTTTCCAATTTATTTGTTAACAGGTGTTGTTTTTTTTACGTATTTTCAGGAATTGGTAATTTATGGTCAGATGTCTCTTTTGGAAAAAGCACACATTATATTGAAAGTGAGCTTCCCAAGACAAATTGCGGTTGTTTCAAGCTTATTAAATGCATTGATAAATCTTTTTATTAATCTAATCGTAGTTTTTTTCATAATCTTTATTAATAGACTTGCTTTAAAACCTGAAGGTATGCTTTACTTCCTCTTCCTGGTGATTACTTTATTTATATTTTGTTCTGGGCTAGCTTTTTTTACAAGCATTCTAACAATCAGGTTTAGAGACTTGAAAAACATCTTCGATCTTGGTTTGTTTTTGCTATTCTGGTCAACGCCTGTATTCTATACTTTGGAAAACAATCCGTTGTTTGACCAATCAGCAATTGATTTTATTAACTCAATACCCTTTACGCATCTATTAAACCAAGTTAGAGCATCCTTCGGGCTTTATTATGAAATCGATCCAAATTTCGCTCTAACATTCTTCATTGTGAGTGTGACTTTGTTGGTTATTGGGTGGAGATCTTTTTCGGTAAGAGTTAAAAAGATTGCTGAATATTTTTAAAGTCTAAAGTTACTTTTAAGCTTTATTAGGAAAATGAATAACAAAGAAGTCGCAATAAAGATTAGAAACCTTTCAAAAACATTTATGATTAGAGAAAACACCAAATATACGGTGAAGGAACTTGTAGTGTCTTTTTTTAATCAGGGCAGAACAAAAAGTTACAAAGTGCTTGATAACATAAACTTAGACATTTACAAAGGAGAGTTCTTTGGAATAATTGGTGGTAATGGGAGTGGTAAAAGTACACTTTTGAAGCTCATTGCTGGCATCTACAAACCTGATGATGGAAGCCATATTGATTATGCGGGTAAACTGGTACCTTTTTTAGAGCTTGGTGTCGGTTTCAATCCTGATCTTACCGGTAGAGAAAATATATATCTAAATGGGACAATACTTGGAATGACTTTAAAATTTATCAATACCAAGATTAAGGACATAATTGAGTTTGCAGAAATAGGTCAATATATTGACATGCCAGTTAAGAACTATTCTAGCGGAATGATGGTAAGACTAGCTTTTAGTATTGCAATACAATCAAAAGCAGACATATACCTACTTGATGAGATTTTGTCGGTAGGGGACGCCAGATTTCAGCAGAAATCAATAAAAATAATTTATGAATTTAAAAGACAAGGAAAAACTATTGTATTTGTAAATCATAGTATGGATGCTATAAGAAGACTTTGCGACAGAGTAATGCTACTTAAAAAGGGTGAATACGTAGTAGGTAAACCAGACAAAATTATAAAGATGTATACAAATTAAGGTTTAATTTATGGATATAGATAAAAGCTTTACCTATACAAACTCTTAAAATTTGACAATTTTCTGTTTAGACTTAGTTTTTTGTATTAATAATTTGACAGCGTGAGCTATACCGGAGATTTTTGAACAAGATTCTTATTTAGTAATCTTCATTAGGTTGAATGTAGGATACAACTACAATTTGCAGTTTAGCTTGCTATGTCTCATCTTCAAGGACAAGAATTTAGAAAGCTTACATCAAAAAAACTAAAGACATATTTTTGCTGATTTATAACCCCGTAAAACTAATAAGAAGGCTGATAACTGTTATTTGAGAAATCATAAAAAAAATAAAAAACAATACAAAATCTAACCCTATAGGATTAATGGTTACCCTTCGTTTCGCTGTTTGCTACTAGATAGATTGGAAGTCTCTGTGAAGATTCTTAATAAAAAAACCTTTAAACCAACATAACATATCCATTTATTCAACAGTCTTAATAAATTTGGATAAGATAGGTAGTAAATTAACTAAATTATTTAAACAGGCTTATTTTTGATTATGCTTATTTTGAGTACGTAAGAAATCTGGTCACAAAATTTTTGGATAACTTATTGAATTTATTAATCTAAGAAGGAAGTAAAAACCTTGCGTTTTAGCATATTGTATTCTACCGCATGCTGAAAATAAGATTGACTGTTCAATATGGCAAATGTTTAAAACTTCTTTAGCCATAACATAATTTCATAAAACGATATTTTAAGGTTTTAAATACAGGAGGATGATGTAGTGAAAAACATTGCTTGTACTTGAATTTAAGCGAATTAATCTGTTTTGATTCTAATAAGTCATCTTCACTTCATTAGTTACATACATGTTTTTAAGCCTGGCCATTTATTAATCTATTAATCACTGTTTGTCTAGGTTTCGACAGTTCAAACTTTGATTCTGCGTTTGTTTTGTTAATTCACTGAATTACCGATTCAAGAAAAACATAGATTTATGCGTTAGGATAAAGAAGGTATATAATACTTGATATAATTCAAACTTGAAGGGCACAAAGAAAAGATGTATTGGTGATTAGATAATTGAGCTTAAAAATGTGCTGATGGAGGTTGGTGTAGCAATCTAATTTTTGTTTTACCCTGAAGTAAAAGTAAACTTTTAATACTTTTAATACTTTTGACGAATGGAGAGTAAACTTATAAATATTGGTAATTTTAATTTCTGTCCCTATAGATCATCAGATTAATAAACTGATGTCAGACAACTTTTCGTATGGAAAAAGCAATCACGAGAATAACAAAAAATCTAGGATGTTTACTCAACAAAAGGTTAAAGGTTATTTATATAGGTGATAACATAAGCGACTTCCTCGCGGCAATTGATTCTGTGGATGTCGAGCTTTCAATTTTATGCGTAAAAGAGGACGGAACCTACGCTACATACTTACAGAAGGATGCAGCAGAGATTAATTCAAGTAAAATAAAAGATGAAACAGAAAAATCAAACCTCTTAGACTTTTCTGGGACCAAAGCAAAAGTACACGCAGATAGAAATAAAAGTCTAAAAAAGATACATTCCGAAGACCCCGAAGTAGTAAATTTCGGTAAACTCGACGAAATTCTTTTGAACTTTGACGAATTTTCCGAAGTAGATTTAATCAAGATTAATAGTTTCGAGAAAAAAGTTCTTGAAGGATCCTCTCTCACGATATCAAAAAACCTTCCTTACATTTTTATAAATGCTAAATCCTTAGAATCAGAAGAAAACGACTACATTCCAAAAGATATAACAAACTATCTGCTAAGTTTAGGTTATGATCAGTTTATTGTTTATGATAACGTTGGTCTTATCAGAGATATATTACACTCACCGGAGGAGCAAGAATTTATAAAACTTTTTTCTAAAGTGGATTTCAATCAATTCGATATTTTAGCTCTATCCCCCAAACACAAATCAATAAACTTGCAGTGTATAGCAAATGAATTACTTGAATACTCAAAGATCCTACATGAAAGATTGTGCTCAATAGAGTCAGGTGAAATCACTAAAAAAACTTTAAACCATGAGGTTGAGTCAAGAATCACAGAGTTGTGCGAAAAGACATCAAATGAGTTTTTGAAACATTTAGATTCATTGACCAAAAAGATAATACAACTAGAGAAAGATTTATTTACAAAGGATTCTTTAATAGATTCGTTACATAAGGAAATAGAGAAAAAAAATAAAGATATTTTAGAAATAACAAGTGCTTTAGAATCTACTAAAAATGAAATCCAAAAAAAAGAGCGAGAACACAAAATTGAGTTAGATTTTCTTAGGAATGAAATTCAAAAGATCTATAACTCAAAAACTTGGAGATATAGGGAAAAGATTCTTAATCTTAGAAAAACCGTGCTTAAGTCTCTACTACTTCTAAAAAGGACCTCAAAAAAGGTAAAGTCTTACCTAAAAAAAGGATTAAAAGATAACTTTAAAGTCTTTTTTTTAAAACAAACATCAAAACCTAAAATTGTATACATTGATCACGGATATCATAAAAACACAAATTCAAATAAGTTTTTACAAGATTTTTTATCTGAATATTTCGAAATTACTTACATACTAGATCACAGTTGGGAAGGAAAAGCTTATCCAGATCTTACTTTTGTTGATAAATCATATTACGCGGTTATTTTCTTCCAAAGTCCACCACCTGATGACGTTGACAAAAATTTGAAATGTAAGAACAAAATTTTCATACCAATGTTTGATGGATACGGCAGTATGGACGATAATTTCTGGTATAAATTTAGAAACTATAAAATAGTCAACTTTTCGAAAACATTACACAAAAGAGTCTCGGATCTTGGATTAGATTCAATTTATGTACAGTACTTTCCAAAACCGGGAGAGTTTGCCAAGGGGGAGGAAAATACGGTCTTTTTTTGGCAAAGGCACTCTAACATAAATATAAATACTGTCATAGAAATCCTAAAAAAGAATAAGGGTATAAAAATACATATACACAAAAAGACAGATCCAAATCACAGCTTTGTAGAGCCGACACCTGATCAAATTTCTGAATATCAAATCACTATGTCTGATTGGTTTGAAAAAAAAGAAGATGTACTCAAAATTATCTCATCAAAACAAATCTACATTGCACCACGAGATTCTGAGGGAATAGGGCTGTCATTTTTGGAGGCTATGTCCATGGGAAAAGTGGTTATTGCTTGTGACAAGCCAACAATGAACGAGTACATAAAACACGGCGAAACTGGTTTTCTGTTTAATTTGCATAACTTATCTAATTCTGACATTGTTCTTACGAACTTAGAACAGATACAGCGTAACACATACAATTACATCACGAAAGGACATGAAGAGTGGTTAATGAACAGGAAAAAAATCGTAGAACACATAAATTATTAATCAATATCAAAGCAGTTATAAAGAAAATTTTATACAAATTAATTTTAAAAATTGAGACTAACTACTTATTGGATGCGATTGAAAACCTAAATCAAAGATTTGAGGAACTCGATAAGATAATAAGGTTAAGGTCACTAAAGTAATTTAAAAACGAATTTTTTGATGTAGTAAACCTATCTGTCACCATTAGATTTTAAATTTTAACCGTGAAAATCACCAAAAGGGAAATCTTGCAATTAAATGATCACATTCTTAATCTTTAAGATAGAGTGTTTGAAGTAAGGTTAAAAAAGGAACGTATAAATAACAAAAGGAAAACCTTTCTAAACTCTAGGATTCCGACTTAACTTAGGAACAAATTGAAAAAAGACACATTTAAAAACTCAAACTAGTTGATAACTTAAAACACAATTTTTATCACACAATTCTTAGGCTGAAAAAATTGTGTACTTCTCTATATTTGCAGACATTTTCGATGTTTAGAGATTGCGTAACTTACACATCTAGATCAACAC
>RFKV01000041.1 GCA_003694175.1 Candidatus Dojkabacteria bacterium
ACTCAACCCCGTTAGCTGTGATGAATCAACTAATAGAATTAGGGTATGACTATTATATTTTTTATGACAACTTTGGTCTTATCAGGGAAATATTACATAATCCTGACCAGGAAACGCTAAAAATTTTGTTTGGTGAGATAGATTTCAAAAACATTTTCTTTTATGACATCTTTGCACTTAGTTCACAAAAAAATAATAAATCGTTAAATTACCAGATAATAATTGATGAGATTAGAAGTTACTTAAAAGTTTTCACTCAAGAATTTTCAAAGATACAAGAGACACTGAAAAAACAAGAATCGATGAGTATTAAAGGACTTTTAGATACAATTCAGAGTTTAGTTGAAAGCATAAAACTTAAAGATAGTGATATTGCATCCTTAAATCAATCTCTATTCTCATTGCAAAACGAACTTAGATTGAAAGATGAAATTATCAATTCTAAAGATAGTGATATTGCAACATTAAGGCAAACGTTAATATCTTTAGAAAATGACTTAAACCAAAGAAACATGTTACACAAGTTAGAAGTTGAAAAACTAAAAAGTGAGATCCAACAAATTTTAAATTCAAAAACTTGGAAATATAGGAATAGGTACCTCGCTGCGAAAAAACTTGTAACTTTGCCAATTAATTACGTAAGATCTGGGTTTGACAAATTTAAACAAAAATTTAAAAAATTTTTTTCTCGCCCTATTAGATTAGAATTACTCAAACCCACAGATGAGAACTATAAGCATACCAAGAGAAGTAAACCAAAAGTTGTTTATGTCGGTCACTCACACCATAAAATTACCAAATCTACACAATTTCTGTTAGATTACTTGTCTGAATTTTTTGATTTAATAGATTTGGCGGATGATAGTTGGAAAGGGGGTGAATACCCAGATTTGAGCTTTATTGATGGTTCATATCACTCAGTTATATTTTTCCATAGTGTACCACCAATTGACACAGAAGAAAAAATTAGATGCAAGAACAAAATATTCATACCTATGTATGATGGATTTGGTAATCTTGAAGAAAACTTTTGGTCTCGATTTAGAGATTACAAAATTATTAATTTTTCGAGAAAACTACACCAAGAAGTGACAAATTTAGGATTAAATTCAATTTATTTACAATATTTTCCAAAACCAAATTCGTTCATTAAAGGGGAAGAAAACACAGTGTTCTTTTGGCAAAGACATACACATTTAAACATAAATACTATAACTCAACTATTTAAACCTGATCAAAAAATTAGTATACACATTCATACAAAAGTTGATCCAGGACAAAGCTATGTAGCTCCTAATGATGATCAGATTACTAAATATCACATAACAACCTCTGATTGGTTTGAAAAAAAGTCAGACTTGCTTGAGCTTGTTGCATCCAAACAAATTTTTGTTGCTCCTAGAGAATATGAAGGTATAGGGCAATCTTTCTTAGAGGCTATGGCAATGGGAAAAGTTGTCATAGCAAGCGATAGACCGACAATGAATGAATATATAAGACATGGAGAAACCGGTATTCTGTATGACTTTCATAACATAAAACCAATTGATCTTGAAAACTTGGAAAAAATACAGAAAAATACTTATCAGTTTATGTGTAATGGGTATGATAAATGGATAAAGGAGCGAATTAAAATCATAGAATTTATAAATCAGGAAATATGAAAAAATTTATCAAAAAGTTTTTTGTAAATCGCTTAATTGCTATTGTGACGCGGATGTTTAATTTGATATATGAAAGGAGCAGTTTAAAAAGAGATTTGGAAGAAGTGAAAAGCTTAGAGTCAAATTTATCAACTTTACTTAGCACATCATCAGAGAGAATATTACATAATTTTAATGTTCACGATGCAAAAACTAGGCAGCTGTCTGGCTATGCTCTCAGTATTTTGAATAACCATGTAATTAAAGATAAAATACTTAATAACATTAAGATTGCAGAATTTAGTGTCTATTCACAGTGGGGAGAGGATGGTATTTTGGATTTTTTAACAGATTATATTGATATTTATAACAAAACTTTTTTAGAGATAGGTGTACAAGATTATAGAGAGTCAAACACTAGATTTCTCTTGGTTAAAAGGAATTGGACTGGAATTCTTGTGGAATGTGATGAAATCGGAGTTAAAGAAATTAAGTTGCAAGATATATATTGGAAGTATAATTTAACTGTAGTCAAAGAAATGGTTGATAGAAACAATATAAACGCAATTATTTCTAAATACTCAAATGAATCAGATTTAGGTATTTTAAGTATTGATGTTGATGGCGTTGATTGGTGGCTTTGGGATGCAGTAGAATTGAATCGACCAGAAATTGTATTAATAGAATACAATAGTGTTTTTGGTTTAAAGCCTTGGACTGTTCCATACAAACCAGATTTCTATCGGACGAAGGAACACTACTCAAACCTATATTACGGTGCATCTATAACAGCCATGAACCTACTTGCTGAAAAAAAAGGATATTCGCTTGTTTGTAGTAGTTCTTCTGGTAACGACTTATTTTTTGTACGAAACGATAAACTTAAAAATCTAAAAAAGCTATCTGAAGAGGAAGCATATGTAAAATCTCAGTTTAGAGAAAGTAGAGATCAACACGGAAACTTAACTTATATATCTGGAGACGAGAGAATAAAAACAATATCAGGTATGCCGGTCTACAATGTTGTTACAAAACAGGAAGAGTTAATATGATATCAATGAAAATATCAGTGATAACATATTTTAAAAATGCTTATTATACAGGTACGAGCTAATGTGTTATCTATGAAAATACTTGTAATAACACTCTAATTTAGTTCAGGTAATACTATTGAAAGATCAGTACACAGCGTGCATGAACAAGATTACAAAACAGTGGAACACATATTTGAGGATAGACTATTTATTGACAATCATATGAAAAAATATCTTCATCATAAATGGGTATCTGAGAAAGATAAAGGATAAACTGAGGCAATGAATAAAGGCTTAGCTATGTCAACTGAATATATAATCGTCTACATAAATGCAGATGATTATTTTTTCCCAAGGGCATTTAGTGCAGTAATTCCTAGTTTTTAGGCAGGTTACGAATTTGTAGTTGGGAAAATACTAGAAAAAAGTATTAGATTTGGGGTTGATAAAATAAATGATTCGAATGTTAAATACATGAATACATAAATATTTTGAGACATTGGAAGCCTAAAGTTTTTCTGTCAATCTTGTTAGATACTTTATATACCAGAGAAGTTCCAGAAGGGTGTCCTTTTAATGCTAATGAAGAGAATCAGTTTAATATGGATTTGTAATTCTGCTAGATGCTGCGAGCTAAAGGATAGATTTATTCCATGTTTTAAGGATTCAAAAGATAACAAAACAGGAAAATAACAAAGTGCAGCTTAATCACTGGAATTCGGCAAATTAATGCTATTTGCACGAAAAACATTTAGGTGATCCTGATCCGATACAAAGAGAAAGTTATGAAAAATCGAAGAGAAAAGCTTATGTTCAAATGCAGAAGTAAATGAATATAAATTACCAGATGAATTTAGACACTATTTATTCACCTACAGTATCAATAATCATGTCACATTTAACGCATGCTAATAAATATTTGGGAAGATGTATAAGATCAATTTTGAATCAAAATGTCTCAGAGTATGAAATAATCCTTTTTGATGACCACTCAACTTGCAATACAGAATCTTTCATAAAAGAAAAATTTTCTAAAATCTTTTAATTTAAAATATTTTCGCTTAGAAAAGAATAAAAAATAGAGGATTATCATATGTTAGAAGTTTTGAAATGCGTAAGGCAATTCATTAGTACGTCTCTTTAGACTCAGTTGACTATTTAAGTTAAAA
>RFKV01000042.1 GCA_003694175.1 Candidatus Dojkabacteria bacterium
ACTCAAAAAAATTTTTTTTGCAAGTAATATTGTTAACTTTTTATTAAAACTTTCAAAATTTTTCCAACCATTTATAAAATGAAACTATAACTATCTTGTATATTGTCTAATAGATTTGCTTTGTTTAGTAATAAACAAGTTCTGATGTTTCACTCTTGCCTATAAATACAAATGATATATCTTACAAAACTGCAAGTTTCTTAGTTATAGTTTCTGCTTTATTTAAAAGATTTTAGTTTTTGTATAAAGTTTTTTTTCTAAACTCTTTTCTACACCGATCAGAACAATACTTAACTTCATGCCAAACTCTTCTAAGATTCCATTTCTTTCTATTTTGAAAAGGACGCTTACAGTTAACACACACTTTCACCTGCAACTTTATTTTTTGACTCATTTACCGATATATGACTAAAGAATTCCGCATGGCACACCTGAAAATATATATGCTATCAATCACATGTAAATACTAGCTCAGAAACATAAAGTTTCCAATCTGATTTCCCTCACGAAAAAGTTTTGTTTTATAAACCAATATAATTTAATCAGACCAGCCGACCTTGCTTGAGGTTATTTAGTCGCTTTTTCAACTAATTACTAACCGTATTGGCATTTTATTAATCAGTAAAATTTTCCATGATTATTCGGGTTATGACTGCCCTTCGTTTTATTAATTAATAGAGCCGTAAGTATAGCTATAAGTAGGACCTTTTGTTTTTAATCTTTAACTTATAAAACTATATAAGGTTCAAGAATTTTTCAGTTTCAAGTGTTTTCTACTTTACAAAAGAATTACGCAATGTCTATACAACCCAATCCAGAACAAAAACTCCAAAGTAGAAACTGCTGTAAAAAATCGTACCGCCCAAACAACCTAAGGCGCTGATATGTCTTAGAGCATTTAATCAACACCAAAAACGTACAGATCGGAGAGCTTAAAAAAACCTAACGAAACATCGACTCAAAATAACCTAGAACACAGATCAGGCCTCTGACAAAGGAAAAACTCTTCAGGCTTTGAACTATTTACTGCTCACCATCACGAGTACCAGTTTGGAATGGCGAATCCGTAACCCCCTCACCTCTCCTTATAAGTTCCAAAAGATTTTCATAACCATTTAACAATTCTGTTAGGTTCATGCCCTGTGAAGCTCTTATCATATCATTTGCTGCTTGTATTTTAAGATCAGCTAGACTTTTGCCTCGTCTTCGCAAATCTTCTATCAAACCTAACAACGATTTAGATAAGTAGTTTATTATTCCAATGGCGTGATAAGGTGCCCACACAGCAACCCTAATCAGTTCTTTCGGCATTCTTGCTGATCCTGTATTATCTCCAAGACCTTCAAGATCTTGGTCTGAAGGTTTATTACCATAGAAAGTCGAAGGTTGAAACACTCCATCAATAAGTACTTTCAAAACTGAAAAGGCTTCCTCACTCACTCTAAAAACGTTTTGGTTAACTTTTTTTATTCGTTCTTCTCTCTGTTCCTGCCCCAAGTCTCACGAAGTTCACCAAAAATTGAAGCATCTAAACCTCCTGTTAGAAAACTCTCCAAATTATAATTATGTTGAGCTTCAGTTAGTTTTGTTAGCAAATCATATACCTCTGCAGGATTTCCCACAAAACGTTGAAATATCTTTATTCGCCCATGTTTAGACAATTCATCATACACTTCGTTTTGAACCTCTGATGGTAAAACCAGAAAAAAGAACGGAACGTCACTCCCACTAACGATTCCATCGTAAACTTCATTAAACCAACCTCCTACCACACGAGCCAAATCATAATTACTATCAGCAGCGCCTTCTTGATAGACTTCATTGCCTGGAATCACTCGTATCGATACCTTGTCCCCTACTAACTCCCAATCTACAGAACCATCCTCTCTAATGCACCCAGCATAACCCAAAAAAGAAGGCAAAAGAGGATAGTATCCCCCACGTAGTAAAACCGAATCAATCCAGGTCCTAATCGCCTTACCAGGTTCAATTGGTGCAATTGAATTCGGTCCACCTCGATCGGTGCGTTCCAACCCCGAATGAGATATACCCCCTTGATCTAAATAACGTCTCAAATTAGATATAAACATAAAACTAAAGACTAACTAGGCTCATTATATCCAAGTATTATTATATTGTCAAGATAAATCTTTTATTGTTAAGACGCTCAACTTATGCTTATTTGCTTCATATCATAACGTCATGAGCTATAAGTCTCTTTATAACCCAGTATACTTTAATAAATGCAAGAAGTGGTACCGATCCCCACCATGATATCAAAGTGTCAATATGAAAGTCACAAAAACAAATTTTGAACTAAAATATTATGTACCTTTTAGTTGGGTCTGTAATTGTTAGAGTTTACTACTCAATGGCAACGATTTATTAATTAAAACCGAAGATGTGTTTAAAAAAGTAGCAAATTGTCTCCATGAACTAAACGTATCGCTCTGGTCGTCTTTCGAACTAAACGTTTAGAGCTATACGAATATACAAATAGAAAGTCTTAAAAGTCTAAATTGTTTTGAAAACTTAATATCTGTCACTCTTCGATATCTTAGAACAGCTAGGACAGCAAGTAATATATCAGTAGAACAAATCGTCGATTTTATACTTAAATCAAATCCTACGATCGGCATCTTGTTTGCTTGAGTTATCTGATTTTGATATCGAACTAAGTTGTAAACTCTATCTTTTTTTAAATATCAATTTTTCTTGCAAGAACACACAAAAATATGTGTTAGTTAAGATTACGTGTCAATTAAATGAGTTTTGAAACTATTAATGATAATAACAATCAGCTAAAGCTTTAATCATCTTTCCAAAGTTCATTTTTTGTCCTGTTAATCAAAGGTTATAAAATCTAAAATTACAACTTTTTGTCTCAAGCAGGTAAAAGAGTAATAGTTTGATAAGGAAAACAAGCCCAACAAGCTACTAAGTCTTGATCTTAAAGTGTGTATTTTTCGCAAATTGTACTAGAGATTGTTTTATAAATCATACACAACAAAGTTTATGAAAAACTACAAAAAAAACTGATTCAAAAGTAGTTTATATATAGATTAACAAGAATCTAAAAGCAAAAGTTTAATTTGGAAAAATATAAACTACGTTAGAACACTAAACCGTTTAAAAAAGAGAAGACTTCATTGCTAAAGTCTCCTCTTTGTAGAAGACATAAACCAAGGTCTATGTCTTCTATTGTAACCACCAAGATCAAAGACCTCAGTGATTACGATTGACATTTTACTCAAAAAAATTTTTTTTGCAAGTGTTTTTTGTTTTCAAATCCTTTGGTCTTAATTCTACTTACCTAAAACAAGAACACCATAGAAAGACAGGTCTATTCGCTTTCTTGTTTTTCCTATGATATTCCGATCTTAGCTTATTTAGTAAATTTAATAGAACCATTAGTTGTACTCTTATTGAAGTCCTATTAAGAAGAGAAGTTATATTACTATTATACTTTTAGCTCTTATAACTCTTAAAGTTTAGTTTTAAATTTTCATTGTTATTGTTACAGTTACAGTGCTGAGACATTAATTATGTAAATACAAATTGATGTTAAAGTACCTATAAATTATTAGAATTGTTTTTTGAAAGCTTTTTTTGGTTGTATATTATCCTGAATAGAAAGGTTTTCAACAGGTTTGGACGTGAAATGATGATATGTTCCGCTCAGACTATCAAACCATACTTGTGAACCAAAGTTATTTCCGATCTTAACCCACTTTGAAGAATCAAAACCAATAAGTGAAGGGTTAAAGTTTGATAAATAGTTTTTTCCAGAGATGCTCAACTCTAATTTTACATTTTTATCACCATTATAAATCTTTAACCATCTTGCTTTTCGAAGACTTAAAGTATAGTTATCATTTTGTACCAACTGATTACACTTACCATCAGTAGTACTACAAATATACTCATTGTGAGAGTCCTGTTTATATGATCTGTAGTCAAAATAATTTTCCTTCAAGATAACAGGAATTTCTAAAGTCCGATTAGGTTTAATAGTTGGTATATTCAAACCTACTTCTTCGTATAGATTTCTAATTTTTAAATCAACACTTTCAAGGTTGTTTGTGTCAATAAATTTAAGATTTAAGTATCCACCAGAAGGATTTGATCCATTGTTTTTAACTTTAACCTTCAATATAGCTGGATTGTACAAATAATCTGGATCTGGTTTGAAACTTAATGGCGAAGTTTTTACTACATCCTCATTAGCTTTAGATACTTCATCTTTAACTTTATTTAACGCTTTTTTAGTAACTTCTTCAATAACAACATCAGAAAAGGGAACACCCAAATTCTCATCAATCTGCTCAGCTAACTTAGCAGCCATATAATCGATTCCTTGATTAAGCAATTGATCAAAATTTGGTAAAGATGGCGGCAATCCAATAGCTGACTGTGCGATTGACAATCCCGCGTTTAATAAGGCTTTACATTCAGAATCGCAAGGTACTCCTAAGGAATTCAAACTACCCGCCAATCCGTTTATGGCTAAAGTTTTTATTGAATTATAGTTTTCTGCAACATAATTTATAATCTTAGCGACTGCTTTGACAAACTCCGGAAGTGAGTTTACTGCTTTGTTGATTTTATCTAAAAATGTTTCATTAGATTGTGTATGCTCTGAAGATATATAAAACTTATCCCCTTTTTTGGCTAAAAATTGTGTATTAAATTGACTGTCTAGATATGTCACATCTTTGGTATAGATATAATGTCCTATGGGATTAAACCATTCAGATTGAAACCTTACAGGTTGATATTCTAGTGAAATCAACTCCAGATCAGTATTAACTTCAACTTCATGATAGTTATGTTTAAAGACTTTAAGTTCAGTATCTGATGGTTTTCCGTACTGGATCTTTACTTGCGAAGATGGTAGATACATCGCATTACAACTACCATCATCAGGATTTAAAGCTACAAAACGAGCGTAGTAATTTACTTTTTTATTGACTAAATCTTCATCTGTTACAAATCTTGTTTTCTTCTCCAAGACTTGTTTAAAGTCAGCATTAAATATTTTAAGTACACTTATTGGTATAGAATTACTAATAACTTGGAAATTATTAAATTTTTTCTTATTTTGTAATTACTATTAAATTTGTGCATTTAATCGAAATAAACT
>RFKV01000043.1 GCA_003694175.1 Candidatus Dojkabacteria bacterium
CCAATAGAGTTAAAAAAACTGCAACAAAAAGATCCATATTCAAAATTCATAAATGAAACTTCTTTAGATAAAAATTTAGATAGAATAGGTAAGAAAGTAAAACACCTTAGATTATAGCATACATCAGAACAACAGACAGAATTAACTAAAGTTTAAGGAAGTCAATTATACTATCTATGAATCCTTTTTTTCCTTTTTGAGTTAGATCTTTAGCATTTTTTTCTCTTTTTTTCTTTACCCTTTCTGAATCATAATACTCTCCTTCTGTAATTATCCCAGCTTCTTTTAGTTCTTTTTGCATTTTCAGAATAGATGAATTCTTTAATCTTAAAAGTTTATTTAAATTCTCTATCACCTTTGTAGCATCTTCCATCTCTTTGTTGATTTTAGATAATTTGTTGTCTTTACTTTGCAGTTCTTTAAACAATTCATCATGTTTGCTTGCCTTTTTTTGCATTTCTTTAAACTCCTCAAGATTTAAGAGTTTTTCGATCAACTCCTCCTTTGAGACACCAGAATTTAAGTTTTTATTAAGTTCAATCTGTGTAGGCTCTCTGCCCAGGATCTTTTTATAGTATTCTACTATCATTTCTTTTCTTTGATCTCTATCTAACAGATTGCTACCAGAGGCCCCGTAATTCTTAAACGAGTGAGGTAGAGAAGGTAGAATATTTTGTGATTTGTTAGTTTTAGATGTGTAATCATTAGCGCCTGTAGCGCCTGCAATTGATGAACTAAAAAAATCATCTAGATCTGAGTCAAAATCATCAAAGAAAACATCATTTTGATCTTCCAAAGAGTTTTTTTTGTTAAAAAATTCTATTTCTTCGTTTGTTACTGTTTGATTATTTTTTAAAAAATCATTGACAGACTCTGCCAAGGCTTCGGCTATTTCATCCAGTTTCTTTTCATCTTTAAGTATCTTTACATCCTCCTCATTGTCTATAAACAGTATTTCAACAGCAGTGCCTGGAATATTTATTTGGTTTAGAATCAATAAACTGCCCAGTTCATGTTCATACTCACTTTTACAACCAAGATCTTGCCATTTGAATTTATCTGCTAAATATTTTGATACATGTTTTGCTAATTTCTGTGATCGATTGTTAGGGTCTTCTTCAGATCTAAACCAAGATTCTATTCCTCTTTTACCCCCCTCGTTTATGTGTATTTCCAAGAATATGTCACCATTTTCTACGCTAAAACCTTGCTTATTTATCCATTCTATTCTTTGAACAAGTGGTAAGTCTAAAGGGACTGATACAAAGTTAACTCCAAGTTTTCCTAGATGTGGAATGGTTAGTGAAAGTATTTTACGTGTTAGATCAGCTTCCCTGAGATCGCCATAAACTGATCCTGGACTTTCTTTTGTATGTGCAGCGGATATCAACAGCCTTGGCATTTAGATAGTAACTATCTTATCTAAAATATTTTCTAATTCTTCGTCATCTTCAAATGGTATTGTTATTTTTCCACCCTTACTTGACCTGGATATACTGACTTTTTCACCAAATTTCTCTCGTAGTATTTTTTCTGCTTCTATTGTTTTCTCATCTATCAGTATTGAGTTAACTCTTTTTGGTTTAGTTTTGCCTTTATTTATTCTTCTAACAAGCTCTTCAACGGCTCTTACAGATAAATGATTCCTTATTACTACCTTTAGAGTTGCAACAATTTGATCTTCTGAGGATAAACCTAGAAGTGCTCTTGCATGACCTTCTGAGATTTTTTGTTCAAGCAGACACCTTTTAACTTCTTCTGGAAGAGTAAGTAATCTAAGCTTATTTGCTACAGCAGGCCTACTAATTCCGACTTTTTTAGATATTTCTTCGTGTGTTTGACCAAATATCTTTACCAATTGCTCAAAAGCCATTGCTTCCTCTAGTGGATTAAGATCAGATCTTTGCACATTTTCAACTATTGCTATTTCAAGCATTTGCTGTGGAGTGGATTCTTTAACAACTACGGGCACAAATTCAAAACCTGCTAACTTAGCAGCTCTAAGTCTTCTCTCACCAGCGATTAACTCATATTCTTTGTCATTTATTTTGGTTACTATTAAAGGCTCTATAATACCATGCTCTCGAATCGAGTCTGCTAGTTCCACAAGGCTTTCAGGTTTAATTTCTATCCTGGGTTGATATCTATTTGGTTTTATAAGGTTGACAGGTAATTTAGGGATATACCCGTTAGTAATGTTTGTAGTTATATCCTGTTCGCTTTTTATTAGTGCTGAAAGACCTCTTCCAAGACTTGAAACTTTGCTCATTTTCTATTTGATAAAGGATTTAACAAAGTTAAATTATCAAACCTTCTTACAAATTCCATGGCTAAGTCTTTAAATGCCATAGCCCCAGTTGAATGAGGTGAGTAAATCGCTATGGGTATGCCATGTGATTGAGATTCGGATAGTTTAACATTTCTTGGAATTATTGTAGAAAACAGTTTTTTTGAAAAAAACTTGTTTATTTCAGAATAAATGTCTTTACTTAAATTGGTTCTTTGGTCATACATAGTTAGAATAACTCCTCCGACATCTAGATTTGCGTTTAAGTCTGTTTTAACTAAATTTATTGTATCAACGAGTAAACTCAAGCCTTCGAGTGCGAAATATTCAGCTTGTACCGGAATTAACACGTAATCAGAAGCTACAAGACTGTTAAGAGTGAGTAAACCAAGGGATGGAGGACAGTCAATCAGGATAAATTCGAACATATTTTTTAAGTCTTTAAGTCTCTTTCTTAATATAGTTTCACGGCTAATTGCGCTTACAAGTTCAATCTCAGCTCCAGCCAAATCAATTGTGGATGGTATAACGTACAAATTTTGGTTTTTTTCATATTTATATATCTTTTCAACATCTAAAGATGCTTCATCTAGCATAAGTCCATATGAATTTATATAATCCGATTCCTTTGTTTGTATTCCGAGCCCGGAGGTAGTGTTTGATTGTGGATCAAAATCTATCAATAAAACCTTTTTCCCAAGCTCAGCAAGATAAAATGAAAGGTTAATAGCTGTTGTAGTTTTACCTACTCCTCCTTTTTGGTTGCTTATAGAAAAGATCATACTTGATTCAATATTTTCACACTTAAAAAATCTAAGTTAGGATCTTCATGAACTGATGTTATCTGAACAAGTGTTTGTTTCTCAATTTTATCTCTAAAGGTTTTCAACGTTTGCTGAAGCTTAGGGTTAATAAATATTTCCACCTTAACAATCTCTCCATAAGCCTTTTTACCTCTTTTTCTCTCAGCTTGTATTGCTCTACAAATTTCTCTAAATTTGCCCTCTTCATATAATTCGTCCGTGATGCGAGTGTCTAAGGATATAATCAATCCTCTGTAGTTTGTTTTCACTACCTCTAAGCCTATGTTCATATCAATTAACTCGCAGCTATCCACAACGTTTTTTACATTTAACTCCTTTTGCAAAATGTAAATCATCCATGATGGAATAGATCTATTTATCTTTAGCAGGTATAAAGGTTGTTTAAGCTTTATGTTTCTTTCTCCTCTAATTTTGTTACCTAGGTCAACAATCTCTCTGCAGATCTCCATTTCACTTAATATTTCTTCATCAACCTCAACAATTGAATAATCTGGATATATGTCCAAATGAACTGATCCATTCGGATTAAAACTTTCTGCAAACAGGTTTTGGTAAATAGATTCTGCGATAAATGGCGTTATAGGAGAAATTACTCTCACAAATTGCAAAAGTACGTAATACAAAGTCTCTAGGTATTGTCTTGAGGTATTAAGATCCGACGCAAACTTTTCTCTACTAGCTCTTATGTACCACTTTGAGATTTCATTAACAAAGTCTCTATACTCTTTCACTGAATTAGGAATATTGTAGTTTTCAAGATTTTGTCTTATTTTTTGTGCCGTCTTAACGAATTTTGAAATTAACCACTTGTTTAAGGGTTCGAGAGCATCATATATATCTTTTGACTTGGTCCTAATCAATAAGTCAAACTTTTGCATTATTTCTTCCTCCGGTTGCCATTTATGAATTTCGGAATATGTAGTTAAGAAAGAATGCACATTCCAAAGTGGCAGGAGTACCTCTTGTAGTTGTACCTTAAGGTCTTTCTCGTTAAACGAAATATCGTTTCCTAAAAGAAGTGGTGATCCAGCAAAGTATATCCTTAATGCATCCCCACCATATTTTTTTATAGTTTGTTCAGGATCTGGATAGTTACCAAAACTCTTGCTCATTTTCCTTCCATCAGTGCCTGCCATATTTCCAGTCACTATGACATTCTTAAATGGAATATCATCAAAAACTAGTACTGACACCCTTAGCAAAACATTAAACCAAGCTCTGATTTGACCTACATATTCGGAAATGAAGTCAGCCGGAAAATTCTTTTCAAAAACATCCTTATTTTCGAATGGATAATGATACTCTGCTATTGGTACAGAGCCACTATCTAACCAACAGTCTAATACGTCAGGAATCCTTTTGAACTGTTTTCCGTTTTTAGTGAGAACTATTTTGTCACACACGTCTCTGTGTAAAAGTAATTCTTCGTCTTTATAAAACCATACTTTTTTACCATCAATATTTTTTTGTGTTATATCGCTGTTATATTTCGACATTTCTTCAATACTCCCTACCACTATCTCTTCACCATCATCTGATCTCCAAATTGGCATTATGGTGGCCCAGTATCTTGTTCTAGAAATACACCAATCTGGAGCACTTTTTATAACATCTGCAAACCTACCATCTTTGAAGTGCCCAGGTATCCAGTTTATTTTTTGATTCAATTCAAGCATCCTCTCTTTGATTTTTCCCACATCTATGTAGTAGGCATCCTGTGCTTTGTAAATTAAAGGTTTCTCGCCTCTAAAGAATGCAACTCTATGTTTATAAATTTCTTGTCTGAGTAAATTTCCTTTCTCCTTCAAGTCTTCCACTATAAGCTTATTTGCATCTCCAAGATATATACCTTTCCATGGGCCAACAGTCATGTTACCTTCATCATCAATATCTTGAAAATCACTCAAGCTGTACTTCTTTCCCAATTCAAAATCTTCAGCACCAAAACCTGGAGCTATGTGAAGAACACCAGTCCCATCTTCAACAGTAACGCCATCATATCCGTAGATTTTAAAGTCACTTGTGTTATTTGATTGGAAAAAATTATAAATTTGTTTATATTTAAGACCTACTAGGTCTTTGCCAAGAAAGTCTCTAAGCTTTACATATTCTTGGCTGTTTAGTGTGTACGAAATTCTCCCCTTAGCGATTATAAGTTTTTGCCCGTTATAATCCAGCAATGAGTAAACAGCTTCTGGATTTACAGCTAGAGCAAAATTAGAAGGTATTGTCCATGGTGTCGTAGTCCATGCTACGATTTTGGTGCCTTCCTCTATGCCCAGTTGTTCTGCCTGACTATTTTTTTCAATACAAAAACTTACAAATATACTTAGATCGTAAACATCTTTGTAGTTATTTGATTCGGCTACTTCAAATTCGGACACCGGAGTGGATGTATCAGTGGAGAATAAAGACACCCTTTTACCTTTATAAATTAAACCTTTTTCCCAAATCTTTTTAAAAACCCATATGACTGACTCATTAAATTCCGGACGCATTGTATAGTATGCGTTCTCCATATCTACCCATCTTCCTATTGACTCAATGTACCAAGTCCACTGGGACGTAACTTCATTAACATGATTTCTACATTCTTTAACGTAATTACCAATACCAAATTTTTCAATATCTGCTTTTGTCTTAAGTCCAAATTTTTTGCTAACCTTTTCTTCTATTGGTAAACCGTGGCAGTCCCATCCCCAAACCCTTCTCACGTAGTACCCTTTACTTGACCAATATCTCGTTACTATGTCCTTTGTTATAGAGGATAATAATGTTCCGTAATGAGGTGTACCAGTCACAAAAGGTGGACCATCAATGAAAACATACCTTTTTTGCTCATCTTTATTTTCCAAGGACTTTTTGAAGGCATCAATATCTTTCCAGTACTTATTTATTTGTTCAGACATCAAATAAAAGTCTACGTTTGGACTTACTTTTTTCATAAATGATTAACAATCAACTGCTAAGACTTTACTGTGAGATTTTAACCCTTATTGAGATCTAATGGAAGTACCAAGAAACTATTGGATCATTAAGTTTTAAATTTGTGCATCGTAGCCAAAATTTTGAAGTGACATAAATTGGTTAATAAATTGGTTAATTGTTGATTCAACAAGAAGGTTATGATCACCAAAAAACTTAATGTA
>RFKV01000005.1 GCA_003694175.1 Candidatus Dojkabacteria bacterium
GTATAGGTTTAAGAGAATTTACAGAAATATTAAAAAAGGAATATAGACATATTAAAGATTTATACATTGTATTCGGAAATGAAATAACAGGGGTCTCAAAACAGTTTCTAGAATTTTCTAGTTATGTAGTCGAACTGCCTATGCTTGGTAAGAAAAATTCTCTAAACGTAAGTTGTGCAGCTGCCATAGTTTTATACTATCTAATTTTAAGTTTAGATGATGCAAAGACCAAGAGTGATTTCGGGTAAGTTTAAATCTAAAAAATTGCCTTTCGTCTCTGAAGCTAGGCCCTTAACCGATATTTTAAAAACAAAAATTTTTGATAGGATTGACAAAGAATACATTATAACTTGTAGTGTTTTAGATCTTTATGCTGGATCAGGCTCTTTTGGTTTCGAAGCTTTAAGCCGTGGAGCGAGATTTTGCACTTTTGTTGAGTCGTCAAGTAAGTCTGCTAGGCTTTTAAAAAACTTTATAAACGAAAATGCGTTAAATGCCAAGGTTGAAGAAAGTGAGGTGTTGAGATATTTGAAATCAGTTAGAGTTGAAAATTTCAAATTTGATCTAATTTTTGCTGATCCACCTTTTTGTATTTCTTACCAGATTAATGAGTTAATAAGGATCATCAATAATAAAAAGTTACTTTTCACCTATTTGATCGTTAGACATCAAATCGGGTTTGAAGTTCAGCAGGATGGTTTGTCAGTTGTAGATTATATATGTTCTGGGAAATCAGTAGTATCTTTTTTTAGAAATAAGTATCTGTGAGATTTAATAAAAAAAGATTTTGTGGTAGAATCGTAAAATGGATAGCTTACTAAATTGACTGGTCAGCTGTTTAGAATAAATCTGACTTGGTTAATTGTTTGTTATTGGCATCTATCTGATTGTCAATTTTTTATCAATTGATGTTTGATTTTTGTTAGTAAAACAGTTTTAAGTTATTTTATTAATATATGGCAGCGACACCAAAACATAGAAGATCATTGCAAAAGTCAAGGTCAACAAAAGCATCCGATAGGTATAACAAGTTTATTACCTTATTAAGAAAAGTCAGAAAGTATGGTGGAACGTTGTTTTGTAAGAATTCGAAGGGAGAACCATATAGACCGCATACTGTCTCCAAAAATAGCAAAACTTATAAGGGCATTAAAGTATTAGAGTAATAAGAGTAATAATGGTTGAAAAAAAAAAGGATTTTTCGGATAAATTTTTTAAAAATCATCTATCGAGATTGCTTTCTGTGCAGTACATATATACTTGGATTTTTTTGAATCAGAGATTTTCAAACAAAGTGAGTGGTTTCGTTTTTGAACCTGAGTCGTTGCTGGAGTTAATGCTGAATGATTTTACCCTTGGAAATAGGCTAAAATTTAACAAGAATTTATATTTTGATATACTCAGCAATTTTGAGTATATGGTCCCATTGGTAAATAAAAAAGCCTCTGAAATTGCAACTGAAAGACCTATAGAGGAAATCTGTCCGGTGACAAGGTCTATTTGGTATTGTATTATTACTGAGGTTGATGTGCTTAAGCATATTCCTCCACTGGTCGCAATTGATGAAGCTATTGAATTGGAAAAACAGTTAAACGCAGGTGAAATGTACGGACTTACTAATGCATTTTTAGGTAAGTATTTTGGACTTTCATGACTAACCAAGACAGAGTAAATAAATTAATGGAAATTGTAGGGTTAAGCCTTGATATGGAGCTTGCTATTCAGGCATTGACGCATAAGTCTGTTAAAACAAAGAGTCCACACATTGTCGACAATGAAAGGCTTGAGTTTCTAGGAGACGCCGTTTTGGAGTTGATAGTTACCAAGCATCTTTACAACAAGTTTCCCAATCATTCTGAAGGTGAGTTAACCATATTCAGGTCGGCACTTGTTAAAACTGAAAGTTTAGCTTTTGAGTCGTGTAGACTAGGTTTTGATAACTTAATAATAATGAGTGAAGGCGAAGTCCGTAGTGGTGGTAGACAAAACAAATACATTTTGGCTGATTTTTTTGAGTCGGTTTTAGGTGCAGTTTATTTGTCATCTAACTTTGAATTTGCTGAGGCCTTTGTTATTAAGAATTTGCTATATAAGCTTGACGAAATAATTACATCCAACTCTCATAAAAATCCTAAAACCGTTGTGCAAGAGTATTTACAAGCTAAATTTAAGGTTACGCCAGAGTATAAGGAATTGAGCTCTGAGGGGCCGGATCATAGTAAAATTTTTGTTATGGGCTTATTTTTAAGAGACATTTTTTTAACCTCAGGTAGAGGTAGCAGTAAACAAAAAGCTGAACAGGTAGCGGCAATGAATTTCTTAAAAAACAAAGATGTGTATCTTGAATTAATCAGAGAAAAGTTGTAGAATCCGAAAAGTTGGTGTTTTAAATTAGAACCTATGGTGAAAATAAGGTTATCGAGAGTCGGGAGAAAAAATCTTCCTTCATATAAGATAGTTGTGACAGATGCTAGACGAAAGAGAGAGTCCAATTTTATAGAGTGCCTCGGCAGTTATTCTCCAATTACTAAAAACTTGGTAATTGATGAAGACAGAGCTAAGTACTGGATTGGAGTAGGTGCACGGCCAACTGACACCGTTAAAGCTTTACTGATAAAGAAACAGATTATTGTTGTCGGTTCGGGCGAAGCTGAAAAAAAATAAATTCAGGGACCTAGAGAGATATTTGATCATAGGGTTTCTTCCGAAATGCTAATCGTTAGGACACAACTACAAACGAGTTTGCGCAACTCATAGAGCCACATGAGGTTGCTTAAATTTGTTTCGTTTATCTTATGCAACTGATTTAATTTAGTAAGATGATGTTGCGACTCTGTAGATTTCTTTTACAAAGTCCTCATTGTTAACTACTAAAGTTGCGATTACCTTTCTGTCGAGTATGATTCCGGACTTTTTCACACAGTTTATAAATTTGCTGTAAGACATCAAGTTGTTTTTTGAAAGAAATGAATTTATAACCCTGATCCACTCTTTTCTCATCTGTGAAGGCCTACTCTTTCTGTCATTGTATGAGTAATGTCCAGCATGAAGAACAGCCTCTTTTGCCCTTCTGTAAAGTTTTGAATATGTCATTCTGTAGCCTTTTGTCAGCCTTAGAATTTTTTTATGCCTTTTTCTTTTTGTTACTCCTCTTTTAACCCTCATTTTAAAATCTTTTTTAACATATACTTGGTAATTTTAAGAAACAATCAATTTTTTAATTTTTCTAATATTGCCTTTGGATGAAATTACCAATTTGTCTTTTCTAATACTTTTTTGTTTTCTGTTTTTAAAAGAACGTAAATGCGAATTATTCCTCTCTTGCTGCTTCTGCCGAATTACCTTCCCTGATCCCGTGATTTTAAATCTTTTAACTGTTGATTTATGTGTCTTAATCTTGTACTTTTTCATTTTTTTTGCTTAACTAAAATGCTCTGATTTTTACCTTCGTACAATTTTTCTGAAATTGGCTCAGCGAACTGAGAATAATATTTCTCAATCAATTCAAAAGTTTTATCTATATCCTCTTTAAGAGCTTTCTTATCATGCCTTAATACTATTTTTGCTACCCCTCCTTTAGACACATGTCCCTTTATCTTTTCAAGCTTTATAATTATATCACGTTCTTGAATATTAGGCTTAAACCACCATTCCTTTTGTTCCGGGGTATTTGACAAACTTTTTCTAATTTTTTTTTGTTTTTCATACTTATATTTTGACAACGACACTATTTTTGCAGTGCATGTACCTTCTTCATCTACGCGAGAAACTTGGACCAAATCTAACCCTTTACTTTTAGCAAGACTGATCGCTTCGTCGAGACCAAGTTTACCTAGGTTGCAACCTCTCTCATCTATTGTTAATACCGTCTTAGCTTTAATACCCTCGTTTGCAATTACATCTATTTGTTTATTTTGTTTAGGTTTTTTTCTAACTATTTTTATATTTATCGAAACTAAAAACTACAGCTTAATTTTCAATTTTAAAATCAAACTCTCTTAAACCAAGCTATATTATCATAATATGCCTAGATTTTCAAAAGTAAGTTTATGTAAGTCTTCTTCATGCCCATCTTGCAATTTTTTGTGATCAGGACGAAGATGATATGTGGTCGTACAATTCTGATAGTTTTATCATGCCTAGATTTTTTCTTTTAACTCTTATTGAGACACCGTTGACTCTAGCTTCTTTTTCACCTATTACACACGATACTTTAGGACATAAATAATCTGAAAGTATAATATTTCTCATTAAAGATTTGTTTGGGCTCATTATAAGAGTTTTAAATTGTTTATTTATTAAACTATTATAAACCTCTTGACAGTAGGATAACTGTTTTTTGCCAATTGGAATTATCAAAACATCAAGAAAAGATGTCAATTCTGTGTGGTACCCGTTGTTACATTCAATATTTAATTTAAGTAGTTTAAAAATATCGGTTTCATTAGTTATCAACAAATATTCATTCTCATCAATGAAAATAAATTTTGAAATTAAAACAAGTTCGTCGATTTTGTTTCTGACATAGATAGACATCTGTGATTTACAGTCTATTTGTTCCAAGATTACTTTTTTGAAGGAAACTCTTAAAAATTGAATTTGCTGGATTATCAGCTTAATTGTATTATCTTCAAGCTCGGATGTTTCCACTTCTACAAACAAGTCCTCTCTTAAAAAACCTAGTCTTTTTATAAAAGTTGATAAGAAGTGTGCATATATAGAAAACAGCTTTTTTTCCAGAGCAAATTTAATATTATGTTTTATGACAACGTTGTTTAAATTTTTGCGGTCAAAAGATGTATCACCTATATAACTCCAAATATAGGACTTGCTGAAACTCTTTTTTTCCAAGATTAAGTCATCAACCATTTTTAGTTCTATAGCTTGTTTTTTTGTTGCTGTGGAAATTGTTTTGACTAGTGTTTTTTGAATATTGTTAAGACTTACATGACCGTAGTCTGACAAACAGAACTCTTTACCAATTTTTTGTACCACCTTAGTTACTTGAAACGTCTGATCTAGGGACGTTTTTTTGTAATTTTTTAGTTTGACCAAGTAGTCCTCTCGATCTGATGGAGAAACAAATAAAATTCCATGGACTCTAGTGAGCTTTGGTCTAGAACTATCATCGTTCCAGAACACTTCCTCAACTTTGTTTATGTAAATTGAGCCTAACAGGCCTGTATTAGAAACGTGTGGTCCCCTGCATAAATCCGTGAAACTATTTCCTGTACTAAAAAAACTGATTTTAGAATCAGTTATGGCTTGTACCAATTCAGCTTTAAGGAGTTGACCTTGCTGAAGTAAGAACTGCAATGCGAGCTCTTTATCTAAGAATTTTTGGCTGAACGGCAGTTTTTGAGCAACAATTTCGTCACATCTCTTAATTATTTTCTCCAAGTTACTTCCAATATCTTTAGGAGTTACATTTGCAAAATCATAGTAGAAACCTGTACCATGCACAGGTCCAACACCTAACATAACATTTGGAAATATTTCGAAGATTGCTTGAGCCAATACATGCGCTGAAGAATGAAGTGACACTTCATCTGTAACTTGTTGTGGATTCATTTGATAAAGACTAAACAAAATCTAGAATAATGGAATGGGCACTACAGGATTCGAACCTGTGACCTCTCCTACGTCAAAGGAACGCTCTACCAGCTGAGCTAAATGCCCCTTTACTAGCAAATTAACAAGATCTAAGTATTTAGTATTACAAATCATATAAAATAGAAAGGTTAGAAAATCGATCACGTTTAGTCGTATTTTAAAGTGTTAAACTGGCATTTAATGCAAAGGTTTGACATTTCCTCACTCCTTCTTGTTATTATACCACAAATTACATCTTTACTAGATAACTTAGAAAGTAACGTTGAAAACAAATTATCTTAGGTTTTTTAAAGTTTTAACAGTACTTTTTAACGTGAAACTA
>RFKV01000044.1 GCA_003694175.1 Candidatus Dojkabacteria bacterium
ATTCAGAATTGGAGTTTGGTTTTACAGTAAACTTAAACGTGTTACGACTAATCTAAATCAATTAAAATAAGGCATTTGATATAATCCCTGAGAAAATCTGGACTTGCCTTGATTTAGTGAAGTTTATGGAATCGGATATTGAACTGATAAAAAGTAAAATTAACATAGTAGACTTGATAAGATCCTACATACCCAATGTACACAAAGCAGGTAGTTCTTGGAGATGCTTGTGCCCATTTCATAAAGAAAAAACGCCCTCTTTCTACATAAACGAAAGAGATCAGTACTATAAATGTTTCGGATGCGGTGAGAAAGGAGATGTATTTACCTTTGTAGAAAAAATGGAAAAAGTTGATTTTAAAGAGGCGTTACAAATATTAGCAGACAAGGCCGGGGTAAATCTTTCTGAAGAGAAAATTGACCCGAACATAAAGCTAAAGATTTCAAGAATACACGAAGCAAATGAGTACGCTGCAAACTACTATAACTACATCTTAACTAAACACCCATCGGGTGAGATAGGTAGAAAGTATGCCCAAAAAAGAGGTTTAAATGATGAAATTATTTCTAAATTTAAAATTGGGTTTGCTCCGGATGGATACACAAATCTGAAGCAATTCCTAAACGCTAAGAACTTTAAAGATGAAGAGTTAGTTGAATTTGGGTTGGTTGTTAAAAGAAACGGTAAGTTTATTGATAAATTTAGAAACAGACTCGTACAGCCAATCTTCTCCTTAAAAGGTCAAGTTATAGGTTTTAGCGGAAGATACATTGGTAACATTAAGGAAGCCCCAAAATATCTTAACTCACCTGAAACATTGGTGTTTAAGAAAAATGAAAATTTATACTCTCTTTTTCATTCTAAACGGTCAATTTTGGAAAATTCAGAGGTAATTATTGTTGAGGGAAATATTGATGTACTAAGTTCACATAAGGTTGGGGTTTGCAATATAGTTGCCCCTTTGGGTACATCATTTACAGAGACCCAAGCACAAATTCTAAAAAGATACACAGATAAGGTAATCTTTTGTTTTGATAACGACAGTGCGGGAATAAAGGCGCTCGTTAGGTCTCTTGAGATTGTTGAGAGGTTGGGTTTTGAACACAAGACCATTGACTTAGGTGCTTTTAAGGACACAGATGAGCTGATAAACTCCAGTCAAAACCCAACTCAGATGTGGATGGATAAAATAAAAAATTCAGTAAGTACTGTTGAGTATCTCTTTGACGTATTCAAATCAAAAGTAAATTTGGATTCCATTGATGGTAAAACAGCATTTAAAAAGAATGCTACTGAAGTGTTGAAAGTCATTAGAAATGATGTTCTTTTTTTTCATTACGCTCGTATTCTGTCCTTGATACTTGAGGTACCCGAAAAAGTTTTATTGGATGAGTTGAGCGAATTAAGGCTGCCGAAAAATAAAGTAGGCAAAAACTTTGCTCCAAAAATAGAAATAAACGAATTTTCGACAAAAACAGATAAGGTTTCACCAAAAGATATTGAAGAGGACATTTACTTCATATCTTTACTGATAAACTGTACTAAAAGACCGAACTTAGAGTTTCCAAAAGAAGGTTTTCTGAATTGTGAGTTTTTTCAAAAATTATTGAATTTTTGTGTTGAAAATTATGACAGTTTAGATTTGACAGAGTTTTCGGAAACTTTAAATGACGAAGAGTTGAGGTTATTTGATCTATTCATAAGTTTTGACAACCTACCGGATTATACAGTAATAGATAATGAGTACAAAATTGTTGAAAAGAGACTCTGGAAGAGATACATCGAAAAGAGTTTGATGAGGCTTAGAAGTACAATGGAAGAGGATAATCCAGAGCATT
Organism: Candidatus Dojkabacteria bacterium; assembly: GCA_003694175.1. GTDB lineage: Bacteria > Patescibacteriota > Dojkabacteria > J137 > J137 > J137. The sequence goes on from RFKV01000044.1 coordinate 1,840, forward strand.
TTAAAGAGGTTCAGAGACTAACTAAATTAAAAAAGTACCTACAAAACTGAGTAGACTGCATCGACTAAGGTAATACTTTCAAATTGAAGATTATTAATTAGGTTTACTGCGTTCCAGCCAGGATTGAGACTAATATTGTAGGAAATTGGGTTAGAAACTGGTCCTGAAATTGGGTTGGACACAGGTGGATTGTTTGTCTCGTAGTAGTAAGCTTTTGCAAGTGCGGTATCGATTAAATAGAGTCTACTACCAACTAAAAAGGTAAACAAATTTTGGGTGGTGATATTTCCATTTGGGAGTGACGTAACAAGGTCAGTTAATACGCCATCTTTTAAAATTGAGAAAGACTTCCAAGAAGGTGTATATTTGTTTGTTTGCGTGTTAAGAGATAACTGATACCTATTAAGCAATAAGCTGTTACGAAAACCTTGATTTATTGTTAGGATTTGGAACTTGGGAGCATTGTAAATTCTTACATAACTTTTTATGTCTTTGTTATATCGATCTACAGAGCTGCCATCATTTGATGAAAAAAAATTACTGAAATTTGGACTAACTTTGTACATCGTATCAATGTGGTTAAGAGGCAAGGATTCACAATCAGTTTCAACTGTCCTAAGTATCGATAGTGCTAACGTGTAGCATGTTCTTCCGTCTTTAATTTTTAGAATTTTTCTGTCCAAATCAACAATTCTTGCTCTGTTAGAAAGATTTCCCAAAATCGCAATTTCAGATGTATCGAGATTTGATGTTGCAAGCTTAAGTCTAACAACTTGATCCGAAAAGGTCAAAAAATAAACACCTTGTATTTCAAAATCAAGCTGTGAAGAGATTATTTGTTCGTTTTCTTTGCTCGTATAAATTAAAAGAGACTGTCCTGTTAGATCCTTTATCCACAGTTGATTAAATTTATCAAGCTTGACTACATATACAATCAATTTTTGAGGATATATTTCAGTTGATACAATTTCTCTACCACTTGAAAAGTATGTCTCTACAGAAGTTGCACTGGCTTTATATATGCTGGATTGACCATAACTTGTGGCTAGAAGGTATTTGTATTCATCTGAGAAGTCTCTGTATAGCTTTAAATTCCCGATATCAAAGCTTATAGTAGAAAAGCTTAACGGTGGAACTTGTTCTTGAAATCTGCTACTCGGAACGTTCTTTTCAACTTTACCGTTGGAATTGATGTTTTTGTTTGGTTGTAATGATACAGTTATCTTAAAAAGAACAAAAACACCAAAAAATAAGAGAAAAACTGCAGTCGCTCCAAGAAGTGCTTTCTTGAAGAGTAGGCTTTTTTTTTCACTGACCAAAGATTTGCTCTTTGAATCGTTGAAGTTAAGTTCAAAATTTTGCTGAGGACTCAAACTTTGTTGTTCGTTTTCAGAATTATTATCCATGCGTTAAATATATCACATGAAATGTCTTTATCCAGAATTTTTGACTTTTTGCGAAATAAAGCTTATAATGCGCAGGTAAAAAACAAGTTTCTCAGTTTTAATTTTATGGCAAAAACTCAGGGTCCGACATACAATCCAAGTAAAATTAAAAGAATAAGAGAATTTGGCTTTATGAAGCGTAACTCTACTTCAAATGGTAGGAGGGTTTTAAAAAGAAGAAGGCTTAAAGGTAGGTATAAGTTAACGGTTAGTGAGGAGTTTGGTACCACAGCAATGCAAAGGAACAAAAGGTTTAGTAGAAGAAGATAGTTACTGTTTTACTAGTTAGTTTATGGATTCTGAACTTTTTAAAAAAGTATCGTCTAAAATGATTTCAAACAAAGTTTTGCCAAGTATTAAGGTTGGCCAAACTGTTAGAGTGGAAACAATAACGAAAGATGGTGATAAAACAAGAATTCAGCAGTTCACAGGGTTGGTTATAGCTGTCAAAGGTTCAGGAATAAACAAAACTTTTACGGTTAGGAAAGTAAGTGATGGTTATGGAGTAGAAAAGATTTTTCCATTCTACAGTCCGATTGTAAAGTCGATAAAAATAATCAAAGAAGAAAAAGTAAGAAGGTCCAAACTTTACTTTATGAGAGATAGGGTTGGTAAAAGTGCTATGAGGGTGCGTAAAGGAAGAACTAAAGTGTTTAATGAACAGCTAAATATAGTTAGTGCTACAAGTTCACAGGCATCAGATCAAGCTGTGGAAGATGCTTCGCAGTAACAAGTATTAAAATTCAACTACTCTACTCTTCTCAAGTACATGCTTTTTCGTTAGCAATCTTTAAAATGATGGTCTGTGAAGCTGCTTGCTTTACACTGTGATAAACTTAAAATTGATGCAGTGTAAATTGCAGTGTTGACTTTTTAGAATTAGAATAAGGGAAAACTTTACTGTATGGGTTTTTATCTTGTTCCTATGAATACTATCCTACCCAGGTATTTCCAATTCTTGGTTTTGTTTTTTATGGCTAGTATTGGTGTTACTTTTAGCTCTGTTAGAGCTGAGTCGGATTTATCCCAAAAAGGTGAACAGGCTATCATCAAAGATGATCCAAGAGTCAAATTAGAGTTGAATCAGCAAACACAAAATCCTGCTGACAACACTATTAAATTTGTTTTAAAGATAGTCTCGAAGATAAATTCGGATAGGGCTAGATTGACATGGAAGCTTAGCGGACAGTCTAATTTTTTAAATCCCAAATCAACTAGTGTGGTCCTCAAACTTAGAGAAAACCAAACATACTATCAGGATGTTACAATTGTACCTGTGCCGTTTGTTCCAAAAAAAGGTGAGGCTGCATGGAAAGCGAATGAAATACTTGCTCAAATAGATGTTGTCTTAATTGATGGAATCATTCAGTCGACTGCGAGGTTGAATTTTGCTACGAGTTATGATGGCCTAGCTTTACCGATAACAAAAGAATTTGAGGATGCAAGAAGTTCTTACCAACTAACCCAAACTTTGACTCGGATTTTCCTTGTGGCAGGTTCTGTAGTTTTGGGGTACATTTTGTTTAGGTTCATTCGAAGATGGGTTCAGATCGATGAAAGGGATCTTTATGAAAAAACAGGCAAGGTCCCAAATGGTCTTTTTGCGTTTATAAGTTCAAAGTTTAAGAAAAGAAACAAGAACAATGAAGACACGTATGAATACTAAGAAATTTGATATAAGGGTGCTAAATTCGAGTAAAGATAAGTCTATAAAACAAATTTTGATCGAGAACAGACGAATACAGGATGTTGAAAAATTTTTCAATCCAGACATGATGTATTTACATGATGTAGGAAGTGTATCTGGAATTTTTGAGAGCGCTAAATTAGTTTTGGAACATATAAGATTAGGTTCGAAGATTTTTATTCATGGTGATTATGATGTTGATGGAATTTGCTCCACCGCGATATTGTGGAGTTTTTTGTACAGATACCATAAGGCGAATGTAGTACCTATAATCCCCGATAGATTTGTTGATGGTTATGGTTTGTCGGAGAATACTGTGCAAAAGATGATTGATGGTGGGGCGTCACTGATAATAACCGTAGATTGTGGGGTGAAGGACGTGGAGATCATATCTAAGTACTCATCGAAGGTTGATTTCATAATCACAGATCATCACAAAATGATACAGGCTGATTTGCTAGATCAGTATAAAGAAAGTGAAGTCATAAAAATTGGGCAAAACTTAATTCCCAGTAAAGCCAAGGCAGTTGTACATCCTAAACTCTACAACACTGATTTGGAAATATGTGGTGCGTTTGTAGCATGGGATTTATGTAGAGCCATAAACGAGCTCAAGCCTGGTGTTGATATGGATCAATATTTAGATTTAGTTGCTTTAGCGACTGTATGTGACTTAATGCCAATTGTTGGTGACAATAGAATAATTGTTAAAAAAGGTCTTGAGCAATGTAGAAAAACTACAAATGCAGGAATTAGAGCTATTTGTGAAGTAGCAAAGATAAATTTAGAAGAAATTGATGTTTATCATCTTGCTTTTGTGATTGGACCCATAATAAACGCATCAGGAAGAATTGAAAATGCTATGGTAGCTCTTAGACTTTTGTGCACCTTAGATTTAGTAGCGGCTAAAAGCTTGGCTATTAAGCTTAATAACTTAAATAAAATCAGACAGGGTCTTACATTAAAGTACTTTAGGGAGGCTGAGATGAAATTGCACCAAGATCAAAACAAAGTTAAGTTTGTTTATGGTGACGACTGGCCAGAGGGTATTGTGGGGTTGATTGCTAGCAGGATTGCTGAAAAATATAGATGTCCTGCTATTGTTGGAAGTCTGAAAAAGGGTCAAGTTAAGGCATCGGCACGAAGTTTAGAAGGTATAGATATTTTGGAATTAATTCGTAGAAGTTCGAGTTATTTAATCAAGTTTGGTGGGCATGCTTTAGCTGCTGGTTTGATGATCGATGAAAAAAAGATTGAACCATTTCTTGATAACGTTAATAAGGAATTTGAAAAACTAAACTATAAAATTGATGAAAATCAACAAATACTTGTGGATACAGAGCTTAAATTAGACGATGTTGATTTTAAGTTATTTGAAGATGTTTCACAATTTGCTCCATTCGGGTATGGCAATCCTCAACCACAGTTTTTGGTTAGAAATATCCCAAAACCTACTGAATACCAAAAGATGGGAGAGAATCACTTTAAAACAAAATTACACTACTCTACTCCTCTTGATATTTTAGGATTCGATTTGATAGAAGATCTAGAAATGGCGGGTGAAGTATTGGACTTAGTTTTCACCTTGGAGAAGAATCAAAAAGCAGAAGGGAAAAGACTAGTTCTAAAACTTAAAGCACTGCAGACTGCATGCAATTAAATAACTAGCTTAAAAGCCCAGGAGAACTTAAAGAAAGCGAAGACAAGCTCCAATGAGAACTGTCTTCGCTTTTACGCCCCCTCGCCTAGCTAGCTAGAATGCGAACCATTCAGTTCAGTTTAGCGCGTCTCTGAACTGCTTTCCTGGTTTAAACTTTGGTACCTTTCGTGCTGGAACTTTTACTTTTTCACCAGTTTTAGGATTTCTTTTCTCAGATGCCTTTCTTTGCAGAGGCATGAACGTACCAAAGTTAGTTAGCGTTACGCTATCTCCTGATTTGACCGTTTCCATCACTGCATCTACAAATGCACTGAGAGTCAAATCCACATCCTTTTTTGTTAACCCAGTTTTGTTGGCGATCCAGTTAACAAGTTCAGCTTTATTCATAGAGTAAAAACTAAAATAATAAAAATACACACAAAACCGGCTTTGTTGTTTTGAGTATATTGATTTTAAAATTCTTTGTCAACAATAAAAATAAAAAAAACTTTATAACAACAAAATTTAAATCTTTGCGAAAACAATTATTAGTTATAACTTTAAAGTATAAACG
>RFKV01000045.1 GCA_003694175.1 Candidatus Dojkabacteria bacterium
ATATGTTAGTTGACACATTCGGTTATACACTAAAAATTTCATTTATTTTAATAATTATTGTATGGAAATGATTATAGAACAAACAACCGCGATGGGAGAGGATGCTTTACTTAATCCGGGAAAATATAGAGGCTTTCTGGGTGTCAGTATCACTCACAAATTTTTTAAAAAAGAAAACATGGTGCATTATTTTAAATGGGGATCGAAAGTTTTTGAAAAGTTCTATATCCTTCTGATAGATGACCCAGATATGTATAACTTTGTGGTTTTTAAGTCTCTCAGTGAGACTGATGCTTTGGCTAGAGCGCACAAGATATCTTCGGAGCTAAAATATGGGTACAACAGAAAACTTAGAGAGCTAAATATACAAAACGTGGAAGTAGTTCGATTAGTTGATTATGGTGATAATAGTGAGTACTTGAATATTAAAGCAGCAGTTAGAAATTTCATGAGGTCTTCTGACGAGTTTAGAAAAGATATGGAGAATCTAATGCAGATTGGGATTGGTGGGAAAATAAAGGAATATTTTTTGCTGAACCCTTGTTCCCCAGAAAAACAAAATGAAATAAAACAGTACCTGATCAACTACATCATAGATGAAATCTCCGCAATAATATACTTCACCGAAAAAGTTGCACCAATCGAGGTAGATCCAACTGTTGAATTTTCTACAAAGAAAAGACTCTATGAGGGAGACTTCCCAGTTTTGTATAACCTACTTAACCTAAGTCAGAGAGGACACATATACTGCCATCCTCCAGGAATAACCAAAAGTACCTACTAGTATCCCCAGTTAAAGCAAATGTTTCCTAAACTCCTTCACTAAATGAGATCCCAGACGACCTTATGTAAGAGCTTTAAAGAAGATGATATTATTGGTGAATCAATTAAGACTCCAACAGTTGAATCCCTATCTAGTTGAACAATGCCAACCATGTTGTCAAATACAAAGTAATCTGCAAAGTTAATTAACTCGAACGTTTTCTGCTTAGGAAAAAATTTAACTTTATATCTTTCATAATTTGAGTTCGCCACTACTTTCCTGCCCTCCTCATTGTCTACCAATATCTCCCACACAACCCTCTTTTTATTATTCTCTAATGCTTTAACCCATAAATCCATTGTTCCTGGATACACACTGTAATATCTCTCAAGATCCGAAAAGGAGTAAACCTCATCTGATTTCATTGAAAGCTGATACACATAAAAAGCCTCTCTCTCACCTGAGTAATACTTTACTGATACTCCTTTTTCTTTGTTCGAAGGAATCATACTGTTTATACCGTTTATTATCTCAATCATATTTTTCTCAAGCTTCGATACTTCCCATTTTCTCTGTTCAACCAAGAACTTTAATTTTTCTGGTTGCTCAGCTATCACTAATCTTCTCTCACCATAATGGGTCTGACTTGCCATACCCTTTGCAATTAGCTCTTCAACATAATTATGACATGTTGACCGCTTTATTCCAGTTTTCCTGGCTATATTCATAACAGTACTCGGCCCCATCTTTAACAGCGCTATGTAAACTTCTATTTCATTTTCTGTCAATCCAAAATCTAATAGGTACGATTTTACCAACTTATCCGTTTTTAAATCAGCCATATAAAAACACAAATTTAACAAACACAGGCCTTTATTATATCACAAATTTATGACAACGTTATGAAAGTATGAAAGCTTGGTATCAAAAATCAAACTCAAACTCCCAAAGTCACTGTTGTTCAATAAACTGAGAAAAAACCCTATTAGCTTCTGCCATTCGATGAACCTCTTCTTTTTTCTTATAAGCACTGCCTTCCTTATTGTACGCAGACACAAGCTCCTTAGAGAGGCTTATCCAAAATTCTGTACTTTTCCTAGATTTTCTTGCAGCCTCAACCAACCATCTCAAAGCTAAAGACACCTGTCTATCTGGATTAACAGGCGTGGGTACTTGCAGGTTTGCTCCACCCACTCTTCTCGATCTTACCTCAATCTTTGGTTTGAGATTTTCTACCACAACTTCTAAAACACTCAATGGATCCTTTTTTATTTCAGATGCCGAGCGCTGCATTGCCGCATACACTATGTTCATACTCTTTTGTTTTTTACCATCTTTCATAACCTTATTTATAAGCTTGGACACGAGCACACTCGAATAAACAAGATCGGGCTTAATGCTCCTTTTGATTTTGCCTTTTAACTTTTTGCTTCTCATATCATTGAAAACTATAACTTATTTTTTAACCATACTAGACTCTTTAGGTTTTGACCTTCCGTATTTACTCCTTCCTTGGCGTCTTGCCTCAACAGGTGCAGCATCATAAACACCACGTATTATTTGGTATTTTACCCCTGGTAAATCTGGTCTTTTCCTTGCTTTAACCAAAACTACCGAGTGTTCCTGCAAATTGTGACCTTCTCCAGGAATGTATGCTGTCACAACTTGCTTATTCGAAAGCCTTACTCTAGCTATTTTTCGTTTTGCCGAATTTGGCTTCTTTGGTGTCATTTCACCAACCTTTATACATACACCTCTTTTGAAAGGGTTTGGTTTTTTATAAAAAAAGTTTTTAACACTATTGTAGTTAAAATGAAGAGCCTTATATTTAGTGTCTTCAGAAAAGGTCAAACCTTTGAACCTTACCAGTTTAGTCTTAGGCTTTCTGCCTTTTCTCACCAACTGCGAAATTCTAGCCATTTTTCATAAATAACAAAATTAAAAAAACTAATTCATCAATAACTTGCTTTACAAATTCACCTAACTTTTACCTTTCTAGCTCCCACTCACTTTGTGTTCATCACTCACTTCTACACTCGCTAGTGGAATCGGTCTTCCGATTATAACATTTTCTTTCAAACCTCTCAAGTAATCGATCTTTCCAACCAATGATGCTTCAGTTAACACCTTAACCTGCTGCTCAAAAGATGCTGCAGCAAGAAAACTCTCGGTTTTTAATGCTACATTTGAAATTCCCATTATAACTCTTTTGTATGATATAGTTTTCTTTCCCTCTTTTTGAAGTTTTTCATTTTCTACCTCAATATCTCTCACATCAACATAATCACCTACAAAGTAGTTGTCCGAACCTCCTCCATCTATAACTAAACAAAATCTACACATTTGTCTCAGTATAACCTCTACATGCCTATCATCAATCTCGATACCTGTGTCACCATACACTGTTTGTATCTCGGTGATCACGTATCTTTGCGCAACTTCCAAGGATTTGAGATTTGCATATTCTTTCGGATCAATTGAACCATAAGTAATAGGGTCACCTTTTTCAATATAACTCCCGTCACTGACTCTAACGTTTATTAAATCATCTATTTGATACTCTACCTCGTCCTGTACTACCCCAGTTACTTGAAGTTTGTTTGATGTTATACTCACAACCCCAGTAATAGGGCTAGTAACCTCTTTCTTTCCCTTCCTCAAAACTACTTCCCCTTTGGTCACTTCTTGACCATTTGAAACCTTTAACTCGCAATTATCAATATCAATTGAAAGTGTAGTATTTTTTTCACCTGTAACCCTCACAACTACTCCGTTTTTTTGATTCAAAATTGCTACTTTCCCAGAGATTTCAGATAAAACCGCCTTTGTTTTAGGGGTTCTAACTTCGAGAAGTTCTTCAATTCTAGGTAGACCTTTTGTCACGTCAGTCTTCATTGCTCTAGCATCCGATTTTGACTTTAAGGTTAATTGTGTGGAAGGCTCACCCATCGATTGTGAGGCAATAGTACCAACTGCTACCCCTTTCTTCACTAATCTTCCAGTCCCATTATCTACTCCATAACATTTAACACAGACACCATGAGAAGTCCTACACTTCAAAGGAGACCTAACCTCTACATACTGGACACTTTCATCTTTTTCAATAAGTTCACAGTTTTCTTTTGATAAAATCTCTCCCGCACGCCCGTATACAATCCCATCCTTTCCTACTACATCTTTAGTGAGAATTCTACCTCTTAGTCTGCTCGCATACGACATTGCACGTTTGTCTGACTTATATAACTTCAGACCCTCGTCAGTACCACAGTCGTCTTCAATAGTAATCAAGTCCTGTGCGGCTTCGTGCAGTCTTCTGGTTAAGTAACCTGAATCTGCAGTTCTTAAAGCGACATCAGCAAAGCCTTTTCTGGCACCTCTTGCTGCCACAAAATACTCAAAGTTACTCAAACCTTTCTCAAAGTTGTTCTTAATAGGCAAATCTACTATATTTCCCATAGGATCAGTTACCACACCTGGCGTTCCCGAAATCTTTTTCACAAATTCTTTTGTAGGAACAGCACCCGATAACTGGAGATCTAATAAATTAGTCGCTTTTTTCTGTGCTGTTTCCCAAACTTTATCCTGAACTACTTCGGATATCTCAAACCATGATTGCCTCTGCAATCTTCTCATTTCACTTGAAGTTATAAACCCTTCATCATAATCCTTCATATAATTGTCATATTTCTCGTCAAATTGTTTATACAAAGAATCTATTACCTCATCTAGATTAAACTTAAATTCATCCATGGATATGGAGAGACCATATTTCCCAGCATATCTAAACCCTAAAGTTTTTATTTCATCTAAAACCCCAACTGTAACATCACTTCCATACTTTTCAAATAAGTCAGAAGTAATTTTTGCGATGTCACTCTTGCTCAATGCTTTGTTAATGTATGGATATCCTTCTGGCAATATCTTGTTGAAGATTGCCCTACCTGCAGTAGTAGTAACCAGCTCACCGTTCATCAATACTTTCGCAGACTCATAAAACTTAATATGACCTAAGTAGTAATCAGAAATTAACATGTCTACATTTGGATAGTATCTTACTTTACTGTTCTCAACCATCTTGGTAAGAAAGTAAATCCCAAACGCCATATCCTTAGTAACGTTAACTATTGGAGATGAGTCCCTCAAATTTAACATGTTGTGCTTTGCAAACATCTTCTGTTTAGCTTCTTCAACTGCTATATCAGACAGAGGAAGATGCACCGCCATCTGATCACCATCAAAGTCGGCATTAAAGCCGGTACAAGTCATTGGGTGTAGTCTAATTGAATTACCTTCAATCAGTACCGGATAAAATGCTAAAATAGACTGCTTATGTAGAGATGGAGCTCTATTTAAAAGAACTGGTCTACCCTTAATTACATCCTCCAATACGTCATAAATAACGTTATCCTTTTCTTCAATCATGTTTTTAGCTCTAGTAGGGTTTGGTGCATGTCCACGCAATATCAATTCACGAATTATGAATGGTTTAAACAACTCTATTGCTATTGACTTTGGAATACCACATTGGTCAAACTTTAACTCAGGCCCGGGTACAATAACTGCGTTTCCAGAATAATCTACCCTTTTACCCAATAAATTTTGTCTGAATCTACCTTGCTTTCCTCTTAACATGTCTGAAAGAGATTTATATGGAATACCCTTAGAACTTAATGATGGTGATCCAGGTTTATGGTTATTGTCTAGCAGAGAGTCAACCGCTTCCTGAAGCATTCTTTTTTCGTTTCTCAATATTATTTCTGGCGCTCCAAGCTGTATCAACCTCTTAAGCCTATTATTTCTATTAATGACCCTTCTATACAAATCATTCAAATCGTACGTAGCAAACCTACCACCTGGTAATTGCACTATTGGACGCAAATCAGGTGGTATAACTGGTAAAACCGTCAAAATTACCCATTCAGGCCTTATTCCAGCCTTCTTCATACCCTTAAAGATTCTAAGCTTCTGAATGAGTCGAGCCTTTTTAAGTTCAGTCTTAACCTCTTTCAAGTCCAACTCTATCTTTGCAATTTCTTCTTCCAGATTTATTTTTTCTAATAACTCCTTCAGCGCCTCTGCACCCATTGAAGCATTGAAAAAATACATGTTGTTCTGATCAAGCAGTTGAAATTCTTCTTCAGTGAGGGTTGTACCAACTTTTATAGATTCAACAAGTGAGCTGAGTGATTCATATTTTGCATCTAAAGAATCAAGTCTTTGTTTCTGGGCTGCTTTAAGCTTGGCAAGTTCCTCGGCTTTGTTTAACTCTAGTCTTTCCTTTCGAATACTTAGTTTAGCCTCATCTTTGATCGTCCTAGATAATTCCATGAATTCTTGATCAAAACTGGAAATAATTTCTTCCCTTTTTCCTTTAAATTCCTCTTCAATTCGCAAAATCTCCTCAGATTTTAACTTTGGTATACTCTTTAGAGACTCTTGCTTATTTCCTTCATCTATAGAAGTTACTACGTACCTAGCATAATAAATAACTGCCTCTAATTTTTTGGATTGTATGTCAAGTATTAAAGACAGCTTATTGGAAATCCCGTTTGCAAACCACACATGAACAACTGGAGAAGCCAACTCAATATGTCCCATTCTCTCTCGTCTCACCCTCTTATGAGTGACCTCAACACCACACCTATCACATACAATGCCCTTATACCTGATTTTTTTATACTTTCCACAGTAACACTCAAAATTTTTACTCGGACCAAAAATTTCTTCTGCCATCAGTCCTTGAGGCTCCGGCCTGAAAGTCCTGTAATTAATTGTTTCTGCTTTTTTTACTTCGCCATGTGACCATGAAAGTATATCTTCTGGCGAAGCTATAGATATCTTTAAAGCTTTGAAGTCTTTAATCATACTTTCAATATTAAAATTTTATTCAAAATTAACATCATTCTCGCTCAAATCTAAGTACTCCTCTTCTTTTGTACTTTTAGCATTCGACATAACATCAGTTTGAACTGAATCGCCAGCTTCAGAATTTCCAACTGCATCCACTATCTCTTCCAATGACATATCGACGTATGTGTAATCAATTTCAGGATCTAACTTTGTAAGTTTTATACCTAAACCAGCTAACTCTTTCTCAAAAACTGTGAATGATTCAGGAATTTTTGGTGGAACTATTTTTTGGTTCGTAATAATTGACTTGTAGGCAGCAGCTCTTCCCACCATATCATCTGATTTTATAGTCAACATTTCGTGTAACAAGTACGGTACTCCATGTGCTTCTAACGTCCAAACCTCCATTTCACCAAACCTTCTGCCACCTTTTTGTGCCTTTCCACGTACCGGCTGTTGAGTAACTAGAGTGTACGGACCTGTAGATCTAGCATGAACCTTATGATCAGCAAGGTGATCTAACTTTAAAAAATATCTGAACCCTACCGCAATCTTTTGATCATAAGGCTCTCCTGTTTTTGGGTCATACAATTCCACTTTTTCTTCTATATCTACGTTCTTTTCCTTAGCAAGCTTAAAGAGATCATCAAACGAAAATTTTGAGAAGGGTTGCACCTCAAGGGATATCCCCAACTTATGTGCTATCGCTCCCAAATGAGCTTCAATTAGCTGACCTAAGTTCATCCTTCTAACCATAGACGAAGGACCTAAAATTATATCTACAGGTTCACCATCCTTTGTATACGGCATATCGTACTCAGGCAGTATCTTAGTTACCACACCTTTGTCTCCGTGAAAGCCTGTGAGTTTATCACCTATTGATATCTTGTGAGTTTTTGCCACCCAGACTTTAACTTGTTTGAGAACTCCTGCCTCTAACTTTGCACCCCTTTCTCGATCCAGCACCTGCACTCCTACAACAACTCCATGCTCACCGTTGGGCATTCTAAGCGAATTATCGCGTACATCTCGAGCATACTCACCAAAAATTGCTCTCAGTAATTTTTCCTCAGCTGTTAACTCAGCCTCACCTTTTGGAGAAATTATCCCAACAAGAATATCGTTAGATTCGACATGTGCTCCAATTCTGACCAAACCATTTTCATCTAGGTTTCTCAAAGCTTTTGAATTTACGTTAGGAATATCTCTTGTTATAACTTCGTTCCCTAACTTAGTTTCTCTGATCTCCTGAGAATACTCTTGTATATGTATAGACGTCAAAATATCATCTCTAACTAATCTTTCGGATATCACAATACCATCCTCATAGTTGTAACCCTCATATACTACATAAGCCACTCTCAAATTTGTACCAAGTGAAATTTCTCCGTTAACTGAACATGGACCATCAATAAGTAAATCTCCCTTTTTTACAGGCTGTCCAGAAGTAACCACAACTTTCTGGGAAAAACAAGTATTCTGATTAGTTCTCACGAACTTTTGTACATCATATCTACGCTTAGAAAAACCACCTTCTATATTGTAGTTCACTACTACTACTGAAGCATCTGCATACTCCACAACTCCATCTTCCTCAGCATAAACACATCTCCCACTTGCTTTTGCAGCTAAACTTTCAAATCCAGTCCCAACAATCGGTGGTTCGGGTCGTAAAAGTGGCACAGCCTGTGTCTGTGTTTTAGCTCCAATCAACGTTCTATTTGGATCATCATTTCCTGCAAAAGGAATCAGTAATATACCCAAACCTCCTATCTGACTTGGACTAACGTCTATGCAGTCTATCTTATGTACCTTAACCTTACTATAGAGCTGCCCATCTCTAACAAAGGCATACTTTTGTGTTATGTTCCCAAACTCATCTCTTTCAAGATCATAACTTGCAATCAAATGTTCTCCTTCTTCATCAGCGTCAAGATATATTATTTCATCGCTAACAAATGGATTGATAAATATCTTCTGTATTTTATTTTTTTTCGCCTCCTCTACTATTTTCTCTGTCAAAAGATCTCCTTTTTTTGCTATACCTTCTAAATCTTGATCTAAGTATCTGTTTTTAAATTTTGTATCCTTTATATCGTCATTATCAACATCAAATACGGATATGACCTTGTTGTAAGGTGCCTCCAAAAAACCATATGAATTCACTCTTGCATATATTGCCATCTGGTTAACCATTCCCACCGAAGGGCCTTCTGGAGTAGTAATCGGACATAACTTAGAGTAATGCGAATTATGCACGTCTCTTACTGAGAATGTAGCCCTCTCTGGAGTCAATCCTCTAGCACCACCAGCTGTTATTCTTCGTTTTGCCTCTATCTCTGAAAGTATATTTATTTGATCCATAAACCTTACTAAGGCGGAACTTCCAAAGAATTGATTAATGGCCGAAGCCAAAGGTCTTGAGTTCACTAACATCGAAGGAGTAACTTTTTCATCAGTTGAAAAAGCAGACATTTTATCCTTGATTGATTTTTCCATTGCTAGTACACCCAACCTCAATTTCTCGGACAGCAACTCATTTACTCCTCTGATTCTCCTGTTTGATAATGAGTCTATATCATCAGGGGAAATCATCCCATGATTTAATTTAAGTAATGTCCTTACTATATTTACTATATCCGTTTTATTAAGTTGATAATCTTCAGGTTTTATTTCATCTTTGATGCCTAATTTTTTGTTCAACTTGTACCTTCCAACCCTACCAAGGTAAAACCTCCTCTTGTTAAAAAATATGTTGTCTAATAAGTTTCTAGCACTTTCAAGGGATAATGCGTCCTCTGGTCTTAACCTTCTATGAATTTCTAGTAAGGCCTCTTCTGTATTACTGGTTGGATCTTTTTTCAAGGTAGTTTCCACATAGCTCACATCTCCCTCCTCACATCCTGATAAGACCCTTCTAATATCATCATCACTACTAAACCCCAATGCTCTCAGTAATGTAGTCAAAAGGATTTTTGACCTTTTTTGAAAGATTTTAACACTCATTACACCAAATCTGTTCAGCTCAAACTCATACCAATTTCCCCTTTGAGGCATTAATTTAACTGAATATAGCTTTCTTTTTGGAGTTGACGCTTTTGATTCACTCAGTAAAAGCCCTTCTGATCTAAGAATTTGAAAAACTACAACCTTCTCACTACCGTTATATATAAAAGACGCCCTCTCACTCATAAGTGGCATGTCACAAAGGAAAATCTTTTGCTTTTTTATTTCCGAAGTCTTTTTGTTTAATAACTTTACTACTGCGTATACTGGAGCTTCGTAAGATCTACCAAGTAAACTCGCTTCATGAAAACTTATCTCAGGTTCACCCCATGAGAAACTTTCAAAACTAAGCCGCCAAAAATTTCCTGTGCTGTCTTCTATTGGATTAATTTCTTCAAACAGTTCATTAAAGCCGCTTTCCTTAAACTGCCTAAAAAAATTCTTTTGCGCCTCAAGTAAATCTACCTCGAATACATCTACCGGATTCTGAGTTAGAGAAAATCTGTTTTTTCTCGAAAGTTTTTCAGACAATACGCTCATAGCTCGTATATTATCAAATAAATTAATGAAAATTTAAAATTCAAACAAATTAAAAGTAAATAAGCACTTATAGTTCAATCAATTTAACGTCTCTACAACAATCCTAAGCTTCAGAAACATAAATTATTAATGTTAAGATAAGAAAATAAACAAATGACAAACAAAATTGCGTTTGATTCGTGATTTTAACAATAAAAGCCTAAACACATCAAGTGAAAGGTTATTATAACCAATCTACAGGGTCCACATTTTTGATCACATCACCAGATTTGAGTTCTAAGACCACTGGCTGCACTGTTGACTGATTTCTCTCACAAACTTTTTCATTTTTTGATTCAATGAAACATTTAACATAGGAATTATAGATACCAGTTTTATCTCCAGTAGTTTTTTTACCTTCAAAAATTTTTGAAAAGACAATATAACTTCCTGGTGGCACTAATATCTCAAAATTTTTAGATATTGTATTAGCAGTTACACAAAAATTGATAAGATCATTTTTGGCGTTTTGTGCACAAACCAGTTGACTTTGGTTTTGGAGAAAACCTCCTTCTGATACAAAACCTATAACATTTCCAATTATCCTTGCTAACGCTGAACTTTTTAGATTATCTATCTCGGCGTTCAACTCCTTATTTTTTGATCGTAAACCCTCAACCTCTGCGTTGAGTTTGTTAAAACTGTCCTGCAAATTCTGAATCGTGAACTCTTTGTCAGCTACTTCCATGTTTAAATTAGACCTGGTTTTTTCAAAAATTTGATTTAGTCTATCTATTTCAACTCTCTGGTAAACATTAAATCCAACCAAAACTAGAAAAAGCGCCAGCGCAAAAAGAACAAATAATAACTTCAAGTAACTAAGTATCTTTTTCATTGCTTTTAAACTTAATAAGATAAGCAACCGCAATTTTATCATAATCCTGCTTCACATCTTTCCAAAAAATCCTGTAATCAAACCTCACTGTTCTAAACAAATCTGAAGAATCCAAGAGGTAACTGTCAACTTGTTCAATTTTACTTACCAAATTAGGAAACTTTAATTGAACCTCTATTATCTCTAAATCCTTAAATAAGATCGATCCTAGAGAAAATTTTTCGATACCTTTGTCTAAGTAAATTACACCAGTAATACTATCGGAAGAATCAAAAGAGTGAGTTATCACCCTTTGCTGTAACAAATTATCTTTTGTAAAAAAGAAAATCCTATGAAAAGGTGAAACTTCAGTGCTTTCACCACGAACTTTACCAACAACTGCAGTAATATTTAGTTTCGAATAAACACATATCAAAGCAGCGAAAAAAATAAAACTTATTACTTTCTGAAACATTTAGACAAATAATACTAAATTAACTTGATTGCATCAGGATTAGGTTGCCAGATTGTGTCAGATACTCCTCTATTGTAGTTTACTAATCTTGCTAATGTAAACATCCAATCAGATAATCTATTAAGAAACTTCTTTATACTTTCACAGTTTTCAGGTTGATTTTCGGTCTTATTGATATAACGAACAAAGCTTCTTTCACAACTTCTACATATAGACCTAGCAACGTGAATATGTGCTGACACTACAGTTCCTCCAGGAATTATAAAATTTTCCAGCTTTGGAATTAGTTTATCCCAATTGTCTATTTCTTGTTCCATCCTAACAACTACAGGATCTAGATTTGTTGTATTATCTGCCCCTGCCAATACGCTTGAAATACTAAAAATCATACCCTGATAAAATCTAATTATATCTTTGACAAAAATCTCACTCTCAAGGGTTAAAAACTCACACACAAGACCCAGATAAGAATTCAGCTCATCTAGTTTACCTATCACATCTAACACTTCAGCATCTTTTGAAATTCTTTTACCTATTAAACTTGTTTCACCATGATCTCCTGTTCGCGTATAAATTTTCTGGCTCATCGATATCTTATATTCAGTTAATAACTAATTGGAAGTTTAACACAACCATACTATTTTAGCCAAAAATACTTCTTTTAAATACAGCAATAAAAAAAATCGATAGTAAAACTGTGTTTGTGATTAAACTTTGATATAGCTGGTAATAATCTAAAACTTCCTCATCCAACACCAATAAAGCGTCATTTGAAAACTGACCAGCTGAGTTAACCGCTATCAGTTTTTTCACAGCATCGTCAATTTCACTGCTTAGTTCCTTGTTAACTTGGTCTGCGAAATTGATCTCTTTATTCAAACCATTTTTTATTCTGTTTCCAAACTCTGTATCATTTATACCCAATACTTTACCTTGAAAGGTATTAAATTTTGAGTTTAGTTTTGATCTTTTTATTCTAACAACAAAATCAAAACCATACTCCTTTAAAGCCGCGTAATGATATATAATCGGGTTTTTTACGTCTTTTGAAGGTTCTTGAGAAACTTGTATCAGTAGATTTGGTGTTCCCGAAATTCTTACTATTGTACCTTTTTCAATACTGGATTTAACTTGCGGACTGTAGGTTTCAGGATTAATTTCCAAAATTGGTTTACTTAGCAATCTCAATTGTTCACTGTAACTAAAAGAGACAATACCTGCAGATATACCCACCAATGCAAATACAAAAAAAATACTTCTAAGTAGGCTAGGTTTTTTCCTCATAACACTTATTTTATATTAGTAGTAAACTTTTTTAAACTCATCAATCGAGATTAAAAAGCTCATGCGTCAAATTTGTTCATTTATTCAAACAGTAAACTATGTTCATATAAGTCTCAAGACTATACTTTTTTCCAACACTTTACAAGATAGATTAAGATGCATTAAACAGCAGTATTACAACTTGTACAACCTTCTGAAGAGCTATAAATGCCATAAATCACAAATTTAGAATACCTCTATAGTGATGAAATATCTTTATCTAGATTTCAACACCTTGTCAAAAATAGTCTTTTGTTGTACTGCTTTAAGTTTATTTGATGAGTTAAAGTCACAAATTTGTTAAAATCATGTCGACAGCTAGTCTGGATTGATTTTGTAACTTGGTTTATAAACTTATTGACAAAATGAACAAACTAAAACTTGCAGTTGTATCTTTGCTTTCAATCTCAATAGTTTTAGTTTTATTCATCCTTAACAATGAGAACAAAAAAGGGGCAGTTTTAATAAACCTGGAAGAAAATGAAGCCCCTACATCAGCACCGACACAAGAAATCATTTTTGATCCCAATCTGTCTAAATTAGATCTAGTAAAATTTAGTTACGTGTCAATCAGAGAAGATGATACTTTAGAGCTAATAGATAAACTAGGAACAAGTGTGATCATAAATCTAGACAGAAAACTTTGGCAGAGTGCATCTTGGTCGCCTAGTGGAGTTTTACTTGCGGTTAAAGGAATTACAAAAGATCAAGTTTATGATCTTTACATATTCGATCTGATCAAGAAGAAGTGGAAAAAAGCTACTGACTTCGCAAACCAAAAAAGCGGAGTGCAGGATTTTTTCTGGATTGGATCAAAGCGCATATTTTTCATCCAAGGCAAACATGATGATTCGTGGCTTCACTACTACGATCACGAGTCGGGCGAAATTTTAAAACTCGAAAAAACCAATGGTACAATAACAAATGTCTCACCTAACAGAAAATACTTCGTAATCAGGAATCAAAACGAAAAGTATGAAGTATTTGACTCCATGGGAAAAAGAATAGTGACTCTGGGTGATTTTTACGACAGTCTAGATACGTCAGTGAGATACAAAGTTGAGTCAGTAATATCAATAAACGATGAAGGAAGAATCATACTGAAATTTAAAGAAAATTTGTATGGCAAAACTGAAGTAGGCGCATCTTTAGCAAGTAAAATAGATTTACCAAACGCCGACTATCAAGTAGTTTGTTCACCAAGTCAAGAAGAGGTGTTACTACTGGAAGAATCATCTAGCCTTATAAAACTCTACTTGTTCAATTCTAAAAGAGAGTCTCTTAAACTTTTGAGCTACTTGGAAAATAAACGATTAGACAAAACACATAAAGCTGAGTGTTTTGCAAATGGCAATATTATACTTGCAACCGAAGGACATATAAATAAATGGTATGAATTTAGATCAGATAGAACTTCATTTACTGAACTGAACTTTATCAAAAATAGCAAGTATGTTAGAGCTTTTGATTAAATCAATTAAAAAAAGGATTTTTGGTTTGATGAGACTAAAGATCATTTATAATTAACAATTGAATTATATTGAGTTAGTTTATTATTAGTTTGTTATGTCAAAAGAAGAAAACAAAGAATCCAATTTAAAGCAAAGACAAGATGCTTTAAAAATGGCGATGTCTCAGATCACTAAACAGTTTGGTGAAGGATCTATTATGACACTGGCAGATGATAGAGTGAAGAAAATGGATGTGATTCCAACAGGTGCTGTCTCTCTTGATATAGCTCTTGGGGTAGGTGGTATCCCTAAAGGCAGAATAGTTGAAATTTTTGGGCCTGAATCCTCAGGGAAGACTACTCTGGCCATGAGTATCATTGCTGAGTGTCAAAAAATTGGGGGTATAGCTGCTTTTATTGACGCGGAGCATGCCTTTGACTCTGAATATGCTAAAAAAATTGGTATAAATACTTCAGAATTGTTAGTTTCACAACCAGATTACGGAGAGCAAGCCTTAGAGATACTTGAGACACTATTAAGATCAGGCGCAGTTGACGTCGCAGTTGTAGACTCAGTTGCTGCACTAACACCGAAAGCTGAAATTGATGGAGAGATGGGAGATCAACACATGGGGTTGCAGGCCAGGCTGATGAGTCAGGCTTTACGAAAAATCACAGGTATAGCTTCAAAAACAAATTCAACAGTAATCTTTATTAATCAACTGAGACAAAAAATAGGCATTGTGTTTGGAAACCCAGAAACAACTACAGGTGGAAATGCTCTAAAGTTCTACGCTTCAGTGAGATTAGATATAAGATCTAAGGAAAAAATAACAAGGGGTGAAGATGTTGTAGGCCACGTAGTAAGAGTAAAAGTTGTCAAAAATAAAGTTGCTCCACCTTTTAAGGAGTCTGAATTTGAAATAATACATGGTTTAGGAATAGATAAAGTTTCAAGCTTGTTAGACGCTGCATTAAAGTTTAATGTTATCGAGAAGGCCGGTGCATGGTTTAGAATAAACGGTGAAAACTTAGGTCAAGGAAGAGATACAGTTAAAGAGCTAATATCAAACGACAGCAAGCTTATGTTGCAGATCTGGCAAGAAGTTAAGAAACAGGCTGGGCTATGAGTACAAAAATATCAAAGATTTTAGACGCTTTGTTTGTATCGAAAGTTAGAATCAAGGCTTTAGAATTTTTTTGTTTGAACCCCGAAAAAGAAATACATTTGCGGGGGATAGTTAAAGAGTTAGATGAGGAAGTAAATTCAGTTAGGAGGGTATTAGGAAAGTTGTCAGAGTGCGGGTTTTTAAAAGAAACTGTCAAGGGTAATAGAAAATATTTCGAGCTAAACGGCAACAACCCACTTGTTAACGAAGTTATTTCAATGTTTCACAAAGCTAATGGTTTGGGCAAGGAGATCATTGAATCGAAGAATAAATTAGGTAACATAGAATACGCATTTTTAACTCCAAATTATACAAAAGGCATATTTATGGGTTTGCAAATTATTGACTTAGTGGTCATAGGAGATGTCAATCTTACTGAACTGGCTAACTTAATCAATAACTATCAGACCAAAATAAACAGGGAAATACACTACATGGTGCTGAAATCATCAGAGTTTTTATTAAAAAAGAGAAGAAGGGACCAATTCATAATAGACCTGCTAATGCAAGACAATGTTTTGTTAATAGGTAACAGAGATCAATTTGTGAGATGCTGAAATTCCTATTTTTCGTCAAGATCCGAGTTTTGTGATATAAGCCTGATCTCACTTAATTGCCTCCTTACATCTCTAAGAGCTATTTCAACCGCTCTAAGCCTAGAGGCAACTTTATAGTCTCTTGGGTCTAAACCCAGAAAGTATGTAATAGGTTTTTTAAAAATTTCAGCGAGGGCCATTAACTTGTCTACGGGAGGAACAATTCTTCCTGATTCATATGCTGAAATTGTCTTATCAGTTACTCCTAATACTCTGCCTACCTCAAGCTGTGACATTGACGACTCTAATCTCGCCATTTTTATTTTCTTGCTCAGCCCCTCTAATAAAGCTTCTCTCTTTTTCCTCTCTTCATTGCGATTGTAAGCGTAAGGCATAAATTTTTATTTTCAATTTATAATTCTAATGACACTTAACTGATTATACAATATTATTAAAGTTATGAATAGTACAATTCGAAGGGATGAATTTGGAAGAGTGTTCGGTATATTAACAGTTCATAAACCAGTTGGGGTAACCACTCATGATCTTGTTAATATTTTTAAAAAAATTTTCCCTAACCAAAAAATTGGACATACTGGCACACTTGATCCCTTAGCTGAGGGAATTGTACTCCTTCTACTTGGTAAAAGCACTCGTTTATCCTCTGAACTGAGTAAAAAAAATAAAACCTATGAATTTGGAATAGCGTTCGGTATTGAATCCCCTACTCTCGATCTAGAGGGAAGGATAAGTTTTTGTGCTGAAGATCCAAAACTTGATGAAGCAACGGTAAAAGAAAAACTTGAGCTGTTTCCATCTATGTATACACAGACAGTACCATTGTTTAGCTCGATAAAGGTAAACGGTAATAAGTTATACAAGCTTGCAAGAATTTCGAAGAACTGTGTGATTGTCAGAAAAAATTCTTTTGAAACACTACGAATTTTTGATAAAAACGAAGGGTATCGTGAAATAAACCTGCCTAGTCGTACAGTACAAATATTCAATAAAGAATTTCTAAGCTTTGGTCAGACTAACCTTCGTAAACTAGTAAACAGTTTAACCTTCTCTGAAAAGATTCTAGATGATGAGACTATTGATCAACTTAACGAAAGAGAAAAACAGGAGTTTTATAATCAAATTACATACTTAAGAAACCATGCTGAAAAAAAACTTGAGTCTCTTAAAACAGCCTTATTGAACTTAAAATTGGACATTGATAGACAAGTATATACAACACATTTAAGAGCCGAAGTTAGTTCAGGTTTTTATGTTAGGAAATTTGCAGAAGATTTCGCCGAATCAATTCAACCAGGATACAAATCAATTACGTTTTCAATCAAGCGTCTAAACATCATTTTCTGATTTCTCTAATCGAGAAACTCTTGATGCTGAGCTCATCCTTCCATACTTCATAAAACTCAAGGGGAAAGTCAATCAATACAGCAGGCTGGAGATCATTTGCAGCAAAATTTAAGTTTCTCTTATTTACCAAGTTCCTAGTTTGTAGGGCACCATTTATGCGCAGTCCATCCCACTTGAGGTCATATCCTTGCTGATCTAAATTTAGTCTAATTTCCGTATTTGAAATCAAAATTGCATTGACTATATCATAGTTGGATGGAGTTGCTGCGTCTATAGAAACACTAAGGGTTTTGGTTGATCCAGCACCTATGGTGATCGTACCTTTGACTAGGAATATACAAACTGAATTGTTCGATCTGTTAAGATCAGGATCTATAAACAGATTGCCAGATACATTAAACACAAGATTCCTATCACACGTTGAGTTTGACAAAATATTAAAGTTTCCATCAATGTTAACCAAAGCTTTATTTGAATCTATATTAAAGCCTTGCGACAAGCTTCCTGATTTTGTCAAATCACCGACTACATTTATCTTTTGAATCGAGGAACTAGATAATTTGTTGTAAATTAAACTGAAATTCAATTGTCTTGAACTGAAATCAATAAAGTTCAAATCACTGTAATTAGATGAGAATACTCCACTTTGAGACAAATTATTTCTTACAAGATTGTGACTGGTATAAACAGAATCAAATGATAGTGACGGCCTAATGCTACCGATTCCGGAAAACGGTTCAGAGACTGATTCAAAGTACGGTAATCTAGTACTAATCGCTTTTTTGGAATAATTAGATGCACCACGAGTCATTATCCAAGGAGCCGGACGATTTATAGTTTTAGTTGTGGAGATCACATTACATGCCCGATCTTTAGCTAAAACAGCATATGTAATTCTTGCAGGTTCATCAGGACTCATATCTTTTAAGTTCACAGTCGCTGCTGTATTCAGAACTATTGGACCGTTTATAGGACCATTGGACAGGTTTGAGCCGAAACTAATCTCCTGATTTGGTAGATTAATATTTCGTGTGATAGACTGCGTGCTTTGTACATCTGATGGACAAGACCAACCCGGCAAGCAAGTATTTTTGTACTGGTATATCTTACTAGGCGCGTCAGACACTAACATTGACTTAGCTAAGATGATATCACCTGCTCTCGCTGCTGTGTTTACATAAAAGTTTACGTCCCAAGAACTATCTTCTGCTCGATATACAGGGTTTGAGATCGATGTCGAATACATGGGACTCAGTATAGAATCCATTTGTCTTAATCTTTGAAAAGCTATATTTCCAGAGAAATTACTTGGTGCTGAAGATACTAAAGTCCCTCCCCTATTTACTACACCTGCGACGTAAATGCCAAACTGACCTTGAGGAAAGGAATTTTCTATTCTTACCTCAACTCTTACATCAAGTCTATTACCAACCCTTACCAAACTTGTTTTGTTTCCCACTCCTAAAACCGTTATCATGCCATTTATGGTTTCATCACCGCTTACAGTTTTCGGTCCCCAAGTTACCTCTTGAGTTGCTGGTGTAATTGACCTAGCAACTTGAATTGTATTATCAAGGTTTATTTTAAAAAATGGAACAACACCGTAATTCCAAAGATTAGAAACAGTCTCGTTATTTTGAGTGTTTTTGGTAATACCTATCC
>RFKV01000046.1 GCA_003694175.1 Candidatus Dojkabacteria bacterium
GCAATAAGACTGTTCACTAAATCTAAATGATTAACTACATTAGATGGAATTATATAGTAATTAAGGTAGTTCAGTTTTTCATAAAAAAATAGATCGTCTACATTCATCATATTGTTACTATTACTTATAAAAAACCTATCAAAATAATAAGCTCTTGTGTATATTTTTTTAGGGTTTGAGTTAGAGCCTTGTATGTCTTCTACTGTTAATTCTTTTACATCTTCTAATACATTTTGAAAAGCGTCGTCTCTCGGTTTATGATAAAAGAAATAACCGTCCGGATTGTGAAACCAGAAAACGAGTTGATCAACACTATAAGGCAAACAGGAATCGTCTCTAAGATCATGGAAAAAGTTTATCAAATGACGGCCGCCTAACTTGTGTTCTTTTTGATAAACTTCTTCATCAAATAAATCTGTGTTTAAATATAGATGATAAGTTGTATACTTGTAAAAACTTGTGTTTTCTATACTATTATATTCTTTTCCAAAAGAAGAAGTAAAAAATCTACGTGTATAAAAAGTAGGCTTCATTACAATTCTTGCTATGTTAAAAGTAAGAGAATTCTCGTCTGAAACATTATAAGTATTGTATGTGTCAATTATATACGGGTTATCATAATAATGATAATTAAACTCTATATTCTCCTGTGCATGTACCGTACAATAACGTACAATAAAATAGTAAAGAATTCCATTTTCGCTTGATTGAATTGCTTGTGAAAATGGGTTTATGTCATGAAGCTCATTGTAAAGGCTTTTAGCTTTATTAATGTACCTAATCCACATCATATACATCCGATAAGGATCTCGGGGCACTTTTACAATGCTTTGGGAGTTTATTGTAGGCTTAAAAATGGTTTGCGCAACATCATAATGACTATAAGGGGTAAGATTAATATCTATATTCATACCGTAGTTAAAATATACCTTAAAAAAGTCCACTATGTCGTCATAACTGCTGTTAGGAGTGCGCTCATAAGCCCATGCAATCATAGAAAACATATTCTCCATAGTACTAAAGCAAGAATATGTTCTATTATTCACTGTCATTTCGTTTAAATAAGTATATGGTGACTTCATGAGTCTATAAATAGCATAATTAGGGTTAAAATCAGGGGTTGGGTTTATTTCATATTGATTAAGATCAGGTATTGCATCTAAACCGGAAAATACAGAAAGATAAGGTTGTGAGTAAAAAGACAGAACAAAATCTCTTGGTTGTGTATTTACATTATTTATAAAATTATCTATTCTATAGTACCAGTAAACATCATCAGGCTTTCTAAGAATTTTATAGTAAGGCAACAAATCATGCCCTGCTCTTTTATCAAGGAGATTACTAAGATTATAGCCAATGATACCGCCGGCTTCACCTACGTAATAAGCAAAAGTAGCATTACTTCCCATAAAAGTGATACCAACACTAACTCTAGTAAAAGGGTTAAACCCTGTTTTAACTCGCCTTATCTTTTTGTCATATTTTCTGTAATAACCATTTCTTCTTAACATTTCTAATTCATTATATACAAAAAACAGGTTTTCCAGATTACCTTCCAAAGATCTACCAAAGAACGGCATGCCATAATAAGACCTACCACCAAGCCATCTATTTGCAGAGTAAGTAGAGTAAGTGTAAAAGAAATCACGCTCTACAACCAATTTGTTATTATTACTATTTAGTAAGCCTCTTATATCATCAGAAAAGCTCCAAATGTAAAACGGTGCAATTTTTAGTAAATTATTTGCTCCATGATTTATAGGTCTCATTACAACACCAAAATTTCTAAATAGCCCATGTAAATGTTCTATTTGCGGCAAAGATAACGATTCAATTACAGCCTCCTTCAAAGGAAGAGTGTAATTAGATTGTACTATTGCATTATTATGATCTTTTAACATAAAATTATATTTTGTACTGTTACTAAAAATAGGTATTTTCAAAATTTGCAATAATTCAAAAGCAAAAGCAAAAAAGTAGTTTATACTACCCATTCCCGTTCTCGTTTGGTCATAAGGCATAAACACGTAAACGTACCCATTAAAAGACGGCGACATTTGATAAAACTTTTGAGAACCAACGTATATATTGTTTAATCTAGCTAAAGCATTTACAAAGCTTTTATCTAAATTAGGTGTATTTTTGAATTTTAAAGTATTATCTATAGGTTCTATCATTTCTATTGGCATGTTCAATATCGCATAACTCATTTCCCCGGCATCTGAATGCAATACTCTTGTAAAATAGCCTTGAATGTATGAAGAGGCTCCTATAGGATGACACCATGTTCCTGGTGCACCATATATTACTAGCCCGTTACGTATTCTACTTCCATCTAATAGCCTCTTTATATTCAATCCAGCATTTTGAGCAAAAAACGCCACGTTATTGTTGTATTTTAAGAAATTCAAGGAATGAGAAGTATGTATATTATTTGTAAAACCAGACTGAGATAAATTTGCAGTATAGACATCCGGTTTTGCATTCGTGTCCACATTATTTGGTAAAAATCTAGGAATAGGTGGAACGTAATTAGA
>RFKV01000047.1 GCA_003694175.1 Candidatus Dojkabacteria bacterium
AAATTTATGTTGTTGTATAATTGCAACGTGATTAGGTAATTCAGTTTAAAATATTATTTAAGTTTTGTTGTAACTGAGTTTATTACTTTAGAATTATTTTAGTTTTCAAATATGTTAAAGAAGAAATCATATAATGTTAGTGATCAAACTCTGATTATTTCAACAGGACAGCTTGCAAATCTTTCTGCAGGCTCAGTAACTCTACAGCTGGGAAACACAACTTTGCTGGCAACTACAACCGTATCAAAAAATGAGTCAGAGCAAGATTTTTTTCCTTTGTCGGTGGATTATGTAGAGAGAATGTATGCCAGAGGTGCCATAAGTGGATCAAGGTATTACAAAAGAGAAGGATTTCCATCAGATGAAGCGATCATAAAAGCAAGACAGGTTGACCACTCGATTAGATCATTGTTTCCAAAGGGATTTAGAAGAGCAGTAAGTGTAATTCTTACAGTCCTAAGTTATGATGAAAAAAATGATCCTGAAATTCTGACGGTACTTGGAGCCTCACTGTCGCTAATGCTTTCTGGTGTTCCATACGCTGGGCCATCCTCAAGTTGTGTTGTTTGCATAAGACCGGATGGTGAAGTCGTTGTAAACCCGTTTGTTGACGATAGAGAAAATATGCTTGCAGAGATAATTGTCTCAGGTTTAGATGACAAATTTTTAAATGTTGAAGGATGGGCGAAAGAGATATCTAACGAACAAATGGAAAAAATACTTCTAAAATCTATGGAACAAATTAAAATTTTCAATGAAATTCAAAGGGATTTTTATAAGTATGTAAAAGAATCTGAATATTTCGTTCAGATAGATGATGATTTAGAGCTACCAACTTCACCTGAGCTAATTGATTACGTAAAAACAAACTATTTTGAAGAAATAAGATCGGCCCTGTTTGTTGATGAAAAGGAGGATAGATCTGATATGTTACTTGAAATTAAAAAGAAAATACATGAGCAGTGGAATGCTGAACATGAAACGGTTGATGATAAAAAATTATTTGAAATTCATTTGGCAGTTGAGTATGTTGCCAGAAAAATACTAAGGGAAGCTGTATTGATAGAAGAAAAGAGAGTCTCCGGTCGAGGTTTAGAAGAGATAAGACCGATTAGCGCTGAGGTAGACATCATCCCACATGTTCATGGATCTGCATTGTTTAATAGAGGTTTAACTCAATCTCTATCCATTGTAACTCTCGGAGCATTATCAATGAGCCAAGAAATAGATGAAATGGAAGGCGAGACCAAAAAAAGATTCATGCATCATTATAACTTCCCACCATTTGCAACAGGTGAATCAAGCAAGTATTCTTTTAAACCTGGTAGAAGGGAAATTGGTCACGGTGCAATAGGTGAAAATGCGTTAAAGCATATGATACCATCTGAACAGGATTTTCCCTATACCATAAGGGTTGTTTCAGAAATATTAACTTCAAATGGTTCTACTTCGATGGCTGCCACATGTGCATCAAGTATGGCTCTGATGGCAGCAGGCGTTCCATTAAAGTCTGCAGTCGCAGGGATTGGAGTTGGTTTAATAACTGAAGATGGCAATGATGAGAATTATAAACTACTTTTGGATATAGAAGGTATTGAAGATTTTTATGGAGACATGGACTTTAAGGTCACTGGCACGATAAATGGAATAACAGCTATACAATTTGAAAATAAACTAAGAGGAGTAAAGTTCGGAGTGTTATCTAATGCTTTAAGATTAGCTGAGAAAGGTCGATTACAAATTCTTGATGTGATGAATCATGTTATTGCACGCTCTAGGGATAAATTATCTGCTAACGCACCTGTCGTGGAGTCTTTAAAAATTCAAAAAGAGCAGATAGGAGAGCTCATTGGTCCTGGCGGTAAAAATATCCGTGAGATTATACAGGATGCTTCAGATCGTTTCGGAAAGACGGTTGACATAAATATAAATGACGATGGTACAATACATGTGACTGCAATCAATAAAGCACAGTCTGAGTTTGTAAAATCAAAGATAGAGTCGATGTTTGCTAAGCCTGAGGTGGGAAAGGTGTATGATGGTATTGTAGATAAGGTTGTGCCTTTTGGAGTATTTGTAAATGTTTCAAATAACATTTCAGGTTTATTGCATATATCAGAAATGTCTCCTGTGAATAAAAACCCTGACATAAACAAGATTTTTAAGCCAGGAGATAAAATTAAAGTTAAAATTAGTAAAGTAGAGGGCGGCAGAACTTGCTTTACTCTTATTGGGGTTTTGAATCCACCTGACTTTATTAACAAGTTAGATACTATGGTTTCTAACAATGCTACCCGAAGTCAGTATCAAATAAATGGTTATAAGATTAGACCGAGATCCAAGATTAACTAACTAGTTTATTTATAAGGCTTCATATGAATGACAACAAGTTGTATTTTGCTAAGTTTATCTCTCTTATATCATCTCCCGTAGTTTTATCAGTTATATTAATTGTTTTTCTTTTGAGTCGATACAATTCATTTGTATATGAATTGGGAATGGTTATAACAATTTTTTCTGTAGTTTTTTTGCCTGCATACATCAGCTTACTTTTTAAAAAATATCCCGGTTCTTATTCAAATTTCCTAAAAATAGACAGAAAAGAAAGAAATTTACTGTATTTAGCGTTATCAATAGGTGCCCTATTAAATATTTCTTTGTTTTCTCAGGAAAAAAAATTAATCACCTTAATGAATTTAAACATAGTTTTATTTATCTTTTTCGTTGTATTTCTAATAGTCAATTCTA
>RFKV01000048.1 GCA_003694175.1 Candidatus Dojkabacteria bacterium
ATCCACAGTGTCAGCCGGCACAGCAAGCTCCACAATGTAATCAAGCATGTACTGGGACTGGAAGAGGAAATTGTGCGGATCCAAATCACATTTGTTATAACACTGGAACAGGAACTGTATGTAGGCTAGCGTCTAATCCTACAAATCCACAGTGTCAGCCGGCACAGCAAGCTCCACAGTGTAATCAAGCATGTACTGGGACTGGAAGAGGAAATTGTGCGGATCCAAATCACATTTGTTATAACACTGGATCAGGAACTGTATGTAGGCTAGCATCTAATCCTACAGATCCACAGTGTAGACCTATTAATGCAACATTTAGTTTGGTTAAGTCAGCGGTACAAACTTGTACAAGCCAGGGTTCCTTAATTGTTTATAACATAACTGTCACAAATATTTCGCAGACTGTTGGTACAGTAAGTTTCCTAGAGGATAATATAGACACTAATTTAGTTATACTTGGTATATCACCGCAATCATTGAATCCACCATATGGAAGCTATAGTGCAGGAGTAATTCGATGGGTACCACCGGATGCCGAGAGAAATTACGCACCAGGACAAAGCAGGAGTTTTACATATTCAATTTTGATTCCTAATAGTAATTTGCCATCTTTTCTGAATTCTCAGGTTTATAATAGAGCCACACTTAACTATGGATCAAATTCGATAAGTTTTGATCTGCGTACCCCAGTTCAGTGCATAATTAGTATACCTGTGACAAACATACCAACTTCATTTAGGACTGTATTGGTTGGTAGTATGATAATCTTGTTGGGAATGTTTTTATATATATCCGAGTTTGGAAGAAAAATATCATCAACTTTTTATCTATTAACGATAGGAAGATACTCTCACTTACTGAAGGACTTTATAATCCCTGAACACAAGAGAAAAAGTACTTTAGAAAGGATATACAAGAGAAAAATAAGGGAGGTAGGAGGAGAATGAAAAAAGTGCCAGTTTCAATTGTTACTGGATTTCTAGGTAGTGGCAAAACTACTTTTATCAACAAAATAATTAAACAAAATCAAGATTTGAAATTAGGTGTACTTCTTAATGAGTTTGGAGAAGTTGCATTAGAGTCACAATTTTTGATAAGAGCTGATGAAGAGGTTGTGGAGCTGCCTAATGGTTGTGTTTGCTGTGTGTCTAGGGGAGAGTTGCTTGCTGGACTTGAAAAGATTATTCAAGCAAAGCCTGATACAGATTACATAATAATTGAAGCATCTGGTTTATCTGATCCACTACCCCTTATGCTAACATTTTACAGTCCGATTTTTGCCACTAAGTTTATTTTGGATGCGATAATAGGAGTTGTTGACTATGTAAATTTTCAAAGTATTATGGATATCTATGACATAGCCAGGCATCAGATACATTTTTCGAATTTAGTGATTGTCACAAAGTCGAAGCCAGGTGATGATTTAAGTCAAATCAATGAGCTGGTTCACGATATAAACCCGAAAGCATTGATTTTTCAAGACAGTGAAAATTTAAACACCGTGGATCTACTTGACAAATATATGTTTGACTTTTCGGGGATAGAAGAAAAAGAAAGAAAACTTTTGAGAAATACCAATAATTTTGGTGAAGATTCTGAAAGCCAGCATCATGTTCATGAAGATGTTGATCACATAATTTTCCAAACCAGCTCACCGATCGACTTTACTAAATTTGATAGGTACATTGAAAATAGTCTACCAAGAAACGTAATCAGAGCTAAAGGTTTTTTGCACTTCCAAAACGCTCCAATCTCAAACAAAAAATACTTGTTGCAATATGTTGCAGGTCGAAAGGATTGGTTTCATGAGGAATGGGATCGAGAGAGATCTACGACTGTATTGTTCATTGGTAAAGGTTTAGAAAAGGAGTTAATCCTAGGAGGGCTCAAAGCCTGCATAATTTAGTACAACCTGAATTATTTTGAATTCTCTTTTTATATTGTGATTTTTACTTCTGGTTAATCTGACTTTGATTAAGACAAAATACGATCCATTTTTATCTTCTTTTGTGGTGAGTTTTACAGTGGTATAGATAAATATAAAATAAAAAGAGGAGGCCCACAAAGCGACCTCCTCTTTCTGAAAGATCCTTGATAAATCTCGAAAGAGATTTATTCTTTAATTTGGATCTTTTTAGACATAAATTCTGGCATTTTGGGTAACGTGATATACATAATGCCATTTTTTAATACAGCCTCAGCCTTATCTGCATCTACCTTTGATGGCAAAGAAACTGCTCTTTTGTAGCTTTCTACACTAAACTCATGCATATAATAGCTGCCATCACTTTCTTTGCGCTCATCTTCGGATGATCTTGATGCTTCAATTATCAACATTCCATCTTCAAACCCAATGCTAATTTGATCTTTAGCGAAGCCTGGAACCTTCGCTTCAACTACGAACTTGTCCTTGTATTCTAAAACGTTCACATCAATCCCAGCTGCTCTACCAGTATTAATAGAGCCCAAACCCATGTCACTCAGCATTCCTGATACTGAGTCTTCCATGATTCTAAATATGTCAGATGGTCTGACTAAGGATATCCGTCTGGTCATACGATAAAAAATAACAAATAAAATAACAAACTGTTTAGCAAGTTTGCCTGCTACCTGCTAAGTTCAAATTATACTACAAAAATTTTTTGAAGTATATTTCAAAATTTCTTGACTTTTTTTTGTGTTTTTATAAAAATAAGCAAGAAACGTGCAGATGTAGTATAGCGGTTATTATTCTGGTTTTCCAAACCAGAGACACGGGTTCGAGTCCCGTCATCTGCTGTCAGTACAGTTCAGGGTACTCCACCTAAATTTTCACAAAACTTGAAACGTTCTCGATTTAAAAATATACTTGTTTAGGTTATTTTTTGTAGCTTGTTTCTTGGGAAAAAAATGAGCACACAAGATCATCTGGATATAGCTGACATTAGAGATGATCTTGTGGTTTTAAAAAATGGTAAAGTTGTATGCGTGATCGAGACTTCGTCGATTAACTTTGATCTCCTGGATCCTATGGAGAAAGATGCCAAGATAGGATCATTTGCTGCTTTTTTAAACGCTATTAGATTCCCTATCCAAATCGTTATAAAAACACAAAAAACAGATGTCTCAAGATACATGCAGCTTTTGGAAAACTATAAACTAAGAATAACTTCACAAGACGTCATAAATCAAGTGAATAGTTACATGGATTTTATTAACAACCTCACTCAAACCACCCAAATACTTGATAAAAGGTTTTTTGCTGTAGTCCCATCACAGAACATGCCAGTCATTGAGACGAGCTGGATTAGGCAGTTTTTTGGGCAAGAGAAAAAAATTGTCAACATTGCTGAGATTGTTAAAAAAGCAAAAGAGGAGCTTCACCCAAAAAGAGACTTGGTGATACAAAATTTTGCAAACGTAGGTATAGTAGCGAGGCAATTAACAAGCGATGAGCTGATAAAGCTTTACTACTCAATTTACGAACCGGACAAAATTGGATTTGAATTAATGACACTAAAATTAGATGATGTCAAATCTGGAATTTCTGGAAACCTCAAGGTGTAAATTTTGATTTAAGTATGGGGTTGTTTGATTTTTTAAAACCAAAACAAGCGCAAAGGCCAAATATCAAACAGGTTTTAACTTCTGCTGAAAAAACAAACGGATCACCTCGGTCACCTGTAAGTAAAGAAGAGGAATTGGCGCTCGATAAAGAAAGAAGGGCGGTCGAAAAATTTACAAGAGGGATGATCAGTGTCAGGGATATAATAGCTCCTTCTGCTATAGAGGTGAATTTTAATACGATGATGATTGGAAATAAGTACTTTCGGTCTTACTTTGCTGTTAAGTTTCCTGCTGTTGTATCTCCTAACTGGCTTGAGCCTTTGATTAATTTTGAATACCCAATTGATATTAGCACTTTCTACTATCCGCATGACACAGCCGAGATTCTCAAGATATTAAGGAGACGAATTGCCGAGTTTCAAGCAACTCTCAACATTGAGATAGAAGCTGGAAGGCAAGGTGATCCTATCGTAGCTAAACAGTTAGAAGACGCTTTAGCTTTCCAATCACAACTTGCCGCAGGAACCGAAAAGTATTTTCAGTACGCACTATACATAACTGTTCATGCCGACACAATTGAGGAATTAAATCGTATATCAAAAAATTTAGAAGGTACTATGGCAACTCTTGGCATTATTATAAAAGTTGCTACCTTGCAACAGGAAGAGGCCTTTCAAAGTACAATTCCTTACGGATGGGATAAAATTCAAATGTTTCAGAATTTACAAACAACCGCGATTGCTACAACCTTTCCGTTTGTGTCATCGGAGCTAACACAAGATCATGGAGTGCTTTACGGGATAAACTTGCACAATAACTCTTTGGTAATATTTGATAGATTTAGCTTACCAAACGCCAATTCAGTTGTGTTAGCAGCATCAGGTTCGGGTAAATCTTATACGGTAAAACTTGAAGCAGTTAGATCCTTGATGCTTGGGGTCAAGATAATAGTGATAGACCCAGAAAAAGAGTTTGATCGGCTTTGTGCGGCTGTAGGTGGTGATTACATATCATTTTCACAAGACGGGGCTCAAAAATTAAATCCATTTGAGCTGTCTGGTGTATATTCACCTGATGAAGATGAACTAAGGTTTAAGATACTAACTGTTGCTGGACTTATAAAAATCATGCTCGGTGGCAGTATTACGCCAGAAGAAGCGGCAATACTTGACAGAGCTTTGATTTTGACATACAAGGAAAAAGGTATAACACCTGACCCATCAACGCATAGCAAAGAGCCTCCACTTCTAGAAGACTTATATAAAATTCTAAATGCTATGTCTGAAGAAGAGGCTCACAGCATGGCTAGAAGATTGGAGACGTATCTACGGGGTTCGGCAGCTGGAGTTTTTGATAGAAAATCTACAGTTAATATTAATAGTGATTTTACAGTTTTTAGTATAAGAGATCTTGCTGATAATCTGAGACCAATGGCTATGTATGTGATGTTAGACTATATTTGGACAAAAATTAAAAGGGACAAAAAAAAGAGATTATTAATTATTGATGAGGCTTGGATCATGATGCAACATCAAGATGCTGCTAGATTTGTTTATTCAATTGCCAAGAGAGCAAGAAAATATGGATTAGGTTTAACCACAATCACCCAGGATGTCGACGATTTTCTAAACTCTGACTATGGCAAGGCTATAGTCAGTAACTCATCGATGCAAATCCTGTTAAAACAATCTCCAAGTACTATTGAAAAATTACAAAAAGTCTTTTATCTTACTGAGGGTGAGAAGTCGTTTCTGTTGTCTGCCGGTATCGGACAAGGATTATTTTTTGCAGGCGCAAATCATGTTGCAATACAAGTTGTAGCAAGTGAGGATGAGCACAAACTCATCACTACAAATCCGCACGAGTTACAAGCAATGCAAGAGAGAGAAAACATGGCTTCTGGTAAGGATGAGCCGGACTTAACAAGTAGGTAAGTCTAGAGCTAGGTGAGTATAAGAAGGCAATTTAACTTATGTTTCTCTACAAGTTGTAAATTAATAATATGGCTTGGATTGCAATCTATTTTTTATTGAAAGCACTAGTGTTAAGATGTAAAATCGACCACTTCGATTATTGATTTATGTATGCGCCAGTAGCTCAGTGGATAGAGCAACCGCCTTCTAAGCGGTAGGTCGTACGTTCGAATCGTACCTGGCGTAGGTTTTAGATCTTGGAATTGGCGACAGTTTGACGGGTTTTATTTGGTTTTTATGGACACAAAAGTTGCAAGAGTTCTGTAAATGGCAACTTTGAAGCGAGTTTGCTTTGATAAAAAGAGAACAGGTGCGCGGCTGTGTTCATTAAGAGAGTGTTTGAAGCAAATTTATCATAACTATCGTAGGATGTATCTCCTCCTTACTCTTTCAAAGTCATGAGTTGGCATCTCAGAAGGAACAGTTTGTAGTTTTTTCTAGATACAAAAAATGAAACCATCGTTAAGATAATTTCTGTTGGCACGTTAACTATCACTCTCGTTCATCCAAGGGAAGTGTTTGAGCCCGCAGTCAAAAAATGCCGTAAATATTATGACATTCTTCAGGAAATTTTGATCCTTCAGAAGAAGATATTAAAGTCACCAAAAGGTTAGTTATGTCTCTTCTAAGTATACAAGTTATTAATCACTCATTGTAGGATTTGGCAGTTTCAAAAGTCTTAATTAGACGAATTCGGATATTTTCTCTCTGATTCTCTGATTCCACAAACGGTCGCACCTTCTGAGCATGTGTAGCTTCTAGTTTTTTGTCGATTTTATTTTTTGATTTTATTTATAGGTTCTGAGTTTTTAAGTAAAACACTTTATGGTAAAACTTTATTGTTAGGTTATAACTAAGGGTTGAAAAAAGTTAAAAGTCGATAACAGTTCATCTCATTGCTATACACGGTCGGATTTTTAAGATTTATTGTTGTTGTTCAGGATGTAGTATTAACTGAGTAGTTACTCAGTATACTTACAGTTCGATGGTCATCAATGTTTGCATACCTGATCTTTATGCTTGGATTTTTTTTATCACCATAAAGTATTATCACTTCTAAGTTTGATTTTTCTTTTTGTACCATAACTGATTTAATTTCAAGTAACTTTTCTCTATTGAATTCATCGCAGATGTTTATCGTAATTTTGTTTGGTTTTGATAATTTTTCAACGTCTACAATATCATTAACTGACAATGATTTTTTTTCGTCTCTTTCATTAACTGTGCAAACCAGTATAAGAGGTATAGAGTCTTTAATGAGTTCCTTAAACTTGTCAAAAACTTTTGGAAAAATTACCGCTTCTGTTTGACTTACATAATCCCCTATACTTAAAATTGCCATTTTAGAGTTATCTTTTTTTGTTTGAGTTATTTTTATACTTGTTGTGATTACCAAAAGTTTAATTTTTTCACCTTCTTGCATTTCTTCAAGGTCAGAAATCTTCCCAAATCGATCAGTTAAAAGAACCCAGCGATAGTTATCTAGAGGATGATATGTAACGAAAACACCTAAAAATTCATGCTCCCAATTAGTTTTTTCGATTTGGCTTGCAGGTTTAACGTCTGGTAGGGGAGTTTTTGAAACACAACTTCGTTTATTTTCCTCTGCTACACTAAATAGTTCAAGAGTATCAACTGGATTTGTTTTTTTATACTTTGAAAATTTAGCTGTGACAACAGGAATTAATTCTAACAATGCGTTGGGTTCTCCAAAAATTGACATGGCTCCCGATTTTATTAACGCTTCTAGATTTCTTTTGTTTAAGTTTTCTACACCAACTTTGAATACGAAATCATCAAGGTTTTCGAAGTCTCCAAGTTCTTGTCTTTTTGAAATGATCATTTCACATAATTTAGTTCCAACATTCTTTATTGCTCCAAGACCAAAACGTATACAATCATCTCCTTCAGTTGAAAAATTTACCATTGATGTATTTATGTTTGGTGGTAAGACTTTGAAACCCATTCTTTTAGCCTCTGCAATATCGATGGCTATTCTTTCAAAATCAGTAAGGTCAGACTGTAGCAGTGCAGTCATAAATTCAAGTGGGAAATTGGCTTTGAGGTATGCACATTTATACGCAAGTATGGCGTAACCTGCGGCATGTGCCTTGTTAAAGCCGTAATCGGCAAAAGGTAACAGGTATTCCCAAAGTTTTTTTGCTATCTCTTCGTTTATTCCTCGATCAATACAACCTTTTTTAAATTTTTCTTCTTCTTTGTCCATTACATCTTTTTTCTTTTTGCCCATTGCTCTCCTTAGGAGATCTGCTCCCCCCATTGTGTATCCAGCTATATCAACAGCTATCTTTATTACTTGCTCTTGATAAATTGCGTAACCATATGTTGAGGATAAGATAGGCTCTAACTCAGGAGTTATATAACTTACTTCTTCAAGTCCATGTTTTCTTTTAATATAACTTGGTATGTATTTCATGGGTCCCGGTCTATATGCTGCGGCCATGAAGCATAAGTCTTCTAGACTATTTGGCTTAAGTTCTCTTAAATATTGTTTCATTGGGGGAGACTCAAACTGAAATACACCTGTTGTTTCTCCTTTACAAAAGATCTCTTCAAAAGTTTTTTTATCTCCGTCGGGTATTGTGCGATAATCAATATTTATGCCTTTGTTTTCTTTGATGTAGTTTATTGTGTTTGCAACAATAGTAAGAGTTCTTAATCCTAAAAAGTCAAACTTCATAAGTCCAATCTCTTCAAGTTGCGGTCCCTCATATTGAGTTATAACTCTGCTTTCTCCTCCACTCTCGTACTGTTCCGGAACATATTCAACAACCGGTCCTGGTGTAATCAGATGTCCACATGCATGAACGGAAATGTGTCTAGCCATATTGTCAATTTTTTTGACTGTTTCAGCAAGTTTTTTTAATTTTTCATCGCTATTTATGATTGCGGAAAATTCTTGATCTGTCTCCATCATTTTATCCATAGAGTAAGGTTTACCAAATAAAACCATTACCATCTTACTAAGTTTATCTGCTATTTTAAGATCTATACCCATTACTCTTGCCACATCTCTAATCGCTGCTTTTGTTTTTAACCTTCCAAAAGTGCAGATTGCTGTCACAGACTCATTGCCGTACCTACTTTTTACGTATTCTATTACCTCATCCCTCCTTGTATCTTGTATATCTATGTCTATATCAGGTGGTGATGGTCTTTCTGGATTTAGAAATCTTTCAAAGTAAAGTTCCCACCAGATTGGTTCTGCTTCAACAATGTCAAGACAGTACGCAACGGCACTACCTGCAACCGAACCTCTTACACCAACAAGTATTTTGTTTTGAGCTGACCATTTCATCAGATCAGAAACCACTAGAAAATAGTCGTCAAAGCCTTTGTTGTGTATAACTTCCATTTCATAAGTGAGCCTTTTGACAAGATTTGGATGTAGGAGTTCCCTTGCTTTTGACTCGTTTATGCCGACTTCGTCAACTGTTTGATTAACTGTTTCAGGTAGGACTAACTTTTCAAAGAGTATGTTATATCGATTCGTTGGGTTTCTATTTAAAACGTCCATGCTTGGATATTTTTTCAACGCCCCTTCAAAAACCATCTCTCTTAAGAGTTTGTGCGATGTAGTGTTGTCAGGAACATTCCAAAACTTGGGTTGTACTCTATCAAAAGCAATCGAGTAATTTTCAATTTTTTCAGCAACTTTCATCGTATTTTCAACCGGGGTGACATCATCAGAAAATTTTTTCAGCATCTCCTCAGGTGAGAGTATGTACGTACCTTCGTATCCTTTTCTAGAGTTTGGGTCATCTAGTTTAGTGCCATCCTTGATACAAAATAAAATTGACTGCACGTCCTGATCTTCATTTGTCAAGTAATGCGCATCTGCTGTAGCAATTAATGGGATTTTGTATTTTTCTGAATACTCTCTAAGCTTATTGTTGCAGATTTTTTGCAGAATTATGCTATCGATGCTTTCTTCAACAACCGTTTCATCGTCATTTTCTTTTAGTATAAATTTCTTTTCTGATTCTTTTAATTCATCGCTACCTGAAAAATTCAACCTCTGAAGTTCAAGATAAAAGTCATCTTTAAAGACAGACTGAAGAAACTTCACCCAGTCTTCAGCTTTTTCGTATTCCCCTCTTAAAATATATCTATTTATTGGGCTTGCCATGCATGCAGACGTGCATATCAGTCCC
This sequence comes from Candidatus Dojkabacteria bacterium, assembly GCA_003694175.1. Lineage (GTDB taxonomy): Bacteria > Patescibacteriota > Dojkabacteria > J137 > J137 > J137. Next base: position 9,698 of record RFKV01000048.1, read on the forward strand.
TCAGAATATTTTTTTAAAGTTTCTCTATCTATTCTTGGTCTATAGTAATATCCCTCGATATGTCCAACTGTAACAAGTTTAATGAGATTTTTGTATCCGATAAAGTTCTTTGCAAGCAGGAGTAGATGAAAATATTTAAGACCGTCAACTGTCTGTTTAATAGTTCTTTCTGTAGGGGCAATATAGACTTCACACCCTAAAATTGGTTTTACGCCATTGTCCCTACAGCATCTCCAAAATTCTGGTACTCCATACATAACTCCATGGTCAGAAATGGCACACGAATCCATACCAAGTTCCTTAATCCTTGCAACTAGAGATGGAATCTTAATTACACCATCCAAAAGTGAGTATTCAGTATGAACATGCAAATGGGTGAAGGACATGCCTCAATTTTAGCATAGCAATCGAGCAAAATTTTTTAAAAGTATGTTCACTTTTTCTGATGTTATAATAAGACCAGCAAAAAAGTATTAAATATTTTTTTGTTTTAAATTAAGTTTTTAATTTTGATCCTTTAAATAGGTTTTTTAGTCTTTTTTTGTGGTCAGTAAAGCTTTAATTACTGCGGCTGGGTACGGCACTAGGCTCCTTCCTGCTACAAAGAATGTTCCGAAAGAACTTCTTCCGATCATAGACACACCAACAATTAAATTTATAGTTGACAATTGCTTAGAAGCTGGCATCAAGGACATAATTATCGTGACAAGATTCGGTAATCATGCTATTGAAGATTTCTTCGATGCTGCACCAGCTCTTGAGAAGTACCTTACGGAAAACGGCAAGATAGAAGAAGCCGAAAAATTGAAAAAAATGTACAGTTCTGCAAATTATATTTTTATAAGGCAGGATCCAACTCTACCCTACGGAAGCGCCTCACCTCTATATTCAGCAAGAAGATTACTTCAAAGTGAACCATTTGTTTATTGTTGGGGAGATGATATTGTGATTGGTAAAGGAGTTGGTGTTTGTGAGAGCATAGACTTGTTTAATAAATCTGATGTGGATGTGACACTGTTTACCACACATGTTATCAAGGATATGGTGACTAAATTGGGTATGGTAGTTTTCGAAAAAGAGAGCAATTTTGTAAAAAGCATAGTCGAAAAGCCCAGTATCGACCAGGTAATTAGCCAATGCTGTCATGTTTCTAATTTTGTCTCAACTCCAGAAATTTTTGCTTATTTAAATCCAAAAAAAATTGACACTAAAGAATTCATTTTTCAACCAGCAATAAATCAACTTTGTCAAAAGGGACGTGTAAATGCTGTGAGAACAAAAGGAAAGTGGATGACAATGGGAGACCCATTAAATTACGTTAAAACAATAATCGATATGGCGCTTTACAGAGAGGACTTAAGAGGTGACATTGTTGAGTATATAAAATCGTTAAACCTGTAGATTTGGCTTAGACTTATCGTCTCATTTTAATTTTTTCAAAAGGAGCTAATTTCTTTACTTGTATATTTCTTACAATTTAAAAACGGCCTTAAAACAACGAAGCTTGATTTAGATCAAAAACTAATTAAGTTTATTTTAAGCATTACATAAAGGCAATTTAATTGATTTTACCTAGCTCCAAAGCTCAATTGCATCGGGTGAGATTTGTGCAGGTTTACCGGATAATACTTTTTTGCTGCTAAATCGATCTGGGGATTTTGTGATTTCGTTTTTAGTCCTCTGATGAGATTCAAATAAATTTAGAATTTCATTTGCTCTTTTTACTACTTTTGCCGGTACTCCAGCCATTTTGGCCACATGAACTCCATAACTTCTACTTGCAGAACCTCTGATTATTTTATGTCTAAATCTAATTTCATTGTTTTCTTCCTCCACTTCTATGGTATAGTTAACTATTGATGGTATGTGCTTCTCAAGTTCAACAAGTTCATGATAATGAGTAGCAAAAAGCGTTTTTGCCTTTATTTCTTTACTAACGTATTCGATAATTGACCATGCAATTGCAACTCCGTCGTAAGTACTTGTTCCTCTGCCAACTTCATCAAGTATTATTAGACTTTTATTGTTTGCATTATTCAAAATATTTGCAGTTTCAATCATTTCGACCATAAAAGTTGATTCCCCTTTTGATAGATAATCAGCAGTCCCAATTCTTGTAAAAAGTTTTTCCAAAGGTGTAAACACAAATTTTTTAGCTGGCACAAAGCTACCGATTTGAGCTAAAAGATATATTAATGCTACTTGACGAATATAAGTGGATTTTCCGGACATATTTGGCCCTGTAATTATGTGTACTCTTTCCTGATCATTAAATTTTGTGTCGTTAGGAATAAACTTATCCACAATTCTTTCTACTACTGGATGTCTACCAGATAAAATCAAATCTTCGTTTGAGTTATTTTCATCACTTATCTGTGGTTGGACGTAGTGATACTTTCTTGCAATGTGAGCAAAGTTTGCTAAAACATCAACTTCTGCTATCCTTCTTGCAATTGTCAAAATAGTTTTTAAATAATCAGAGGATTTCACAACTAAGTCTTTATATAGACTACTTTCTAACTCAACCAACTTTGATCCAGCAGTTAAAATCTCTTCCTCAAGCATTTTAAGCTCTTGAGTTACGTATCTTTCAGCATTTGCAAGGCTTTGTTTTCTTATATATCTATCCGGTACTTTAGAAACATTTGATTTGGAGACCTCGATGTAGTAACCATAGACTTGATTAAATCCTATTTTTAAGGAGCTAATTTTGGTTAATTCAATTTCTTTTTGTTGGATTTCGGCAAGGGTCTTTTTTGAGTTTTGTGTCAGGGATCTAAGTCTGTCGACTTCGGAATTATACCCCTCTGCAATTACATCTCCTTGAGACACTAAGGCAGGTGGATCTTCCGCAAGTGTAGTCTCAAGTAACTTAACAAAACTGTTAATCTCCTCCTCATCTTCTTCGTTATATATTTTGTATATTGCTCTCAATTCACTATTTAAGTTTTTTGTTTCAATGATGAATTTTTTAAGTGATACCATTTCTTTTGGATTTATTGTTGCGTTACCAATTTTTGCACTCAGTCTTTCTATGTCACCTATTCTGTCAAGGATTTTTCTACATTCATCTAAAATTATGTTGTTTTTAAAAAGCTTATCAACAATTTTGTTCCTTTCACAAATCAAGTTTCCATCTTTTAGAGGTTTTAAAATCCATTGCCTAAGTAGTCTTTTTCCCATTGCGGTCCTACATTCGTTTATTACTCCGTACAGAGTATTTTTCTCATCGCCACTGTTTGATATGAAAATTTCTAGATTTCTAATTGTTGAAAAGTCAATCTGTAAATAAGGAGAAAAATCAATATATGTCACTTTGTTTAGGTGTTTGTTTAGTATCTTTTGAGTATCATTTAAATAAGATATTAGCTCTCCTAATGAAAAAGTTATCCCTTGCTTAATCTGGTCAGTTAAGTTATTTGGAAGTAAAAAATTTAAATTTTCGACTTTGAAATGCTCCTTCAGAATTTGCTTGCATTTTTCTATTTCAGGTTTGGATCTAAACTCACTAATGAAGGCCTTATTAAAAACTGTACTTATTGTATTGACGTTACTGGTAATAATTTCTGCTGGTGATATTTTCTCCAGCTCTTGTTTTAGTGATTTTACATCTTGTGTATCAAAAATATTAATTTCTCCAGTTGAAATGTCGGCATACGCAACACAAAAGATAGAACTGGACTTATCATTATCAGTTTGATAAATACTTGCAATAAAGTTGTTTTCGGCATCTTTAAGGTTAGTAGCATCTATTATTGTTCCTGGGGTAATAATCTTTGTTACTTTTCTGTCTACAAGCTTACCTGGTTGAGCCTCTTCTGTTTGATCAGCGATCACAATTTTTGCGTTAGTTCCCAGTAGTTTTGGAAGGTAATTAGATAAAGCATGACAAGGAATTCCCGCCATTGGTCTACGATTTTCGTCCTTGCCTCTACTTGTGAGAGTAATTCCTAATACTTTAGAAACTAGCTTAGCATCCTCGTCAAACACCTCATAAAAGTCACCAAGCCTAAATAGAACAATTGAGTCAGAATACTCAGCCTTAATTTTATTGTACTGATCTTGCATCGGGGTCATAATCTGATTATATCAAATACCTGTTTTCTGAATTGTTATGTTTAATGTGGCAGAGTTTTAAGTATTTTTTTTATTTTGTAATGGTTAATTATTTATTGCGAACGCTAGATTTCGTAAAAAACATTTAAATCTAATAC
>RFKV01000049.1 GCA_003694175.1 Candidatus Dojkabacteria bacterium
TCATTTTTACTGTCATCTAATTTTAAATTTATGGATGATATTAGTTTACCAAAAAGTTCAAATCATAAAGAAGACTCGTCAAGTACCTCGAAGAGTGTCCTGCCAAAAGTTAACCTAATGAATTCTTCCTCCCCTGGGGGCAATTTTATTAATTTCTTGGTGTCTAAAGGGTTACTGGATCAGGAAGTAGGAAATAAACTGAAGTTAAAAGCTATGTCTGAATCAATACGAATCGAGGACGCCGTTTTGAACATTTGGGACAAATCCAAAATGGATGACTATCATAAGTTGTATGCAGAATTTAAAGGTTGGAAGTATATAGACCTAAACTATCAAGTCATTTCTGGGAACATTTTGAAAAGGTTAGGAAGGGATTTTCTGACTAAAAAAATTATGATACCTTTTAGATACGTTAATGAACCTGACGACCCAAATCTAGTTAAGTTTGCCTCGGGTGATCCTTTAGATTTACAAAGTATAAAATTTGTTGAGTCTGTATTGCAAAGAAAGATTGAGATTTTTTATTCAAATCCAGATGCTATACTCAAGGCTATACGAAAGTCTTATTCAACGGACATAAGTCATAATGTAGCATCTACCTTCTCAAGTACAGCTAAAGTCAAAAAAGATAACATAGAAGATAATTCCATCATTAATGTCATAAACATGATGATGGAATACGCAGTTAATCATAACGTTTCCGATATCCATATAGAGCCAAGAGAGTCCAAGATATCTGTGCGGTTTAGAATACTTGGTGTTTTGTATGAAAAACTTACAATAGAAAACATAAATTTGTTGGCACCCTTAATTACCAGAATTAAAATAATGTCAGATCTCAGAATCGATGAACACAGGATTCCACAAGATGGAAGATTTTCATACCAAACTGAAACTTCTAAATCCATTGATGTTAGGGTTTCAACTGTACCTAGTTTATTTGGAGAAAAAGTTGTCATGAGAATATTGGATAAAAATCAAAAAGTGTCAACCTTAGAGGAATTAGGTTTTAGGTATTCTAATCTAGAACAGATCATCAAAGTGATAAAAATGACTCAGGGGCTTGTATTGGTCACTGGGCCAACGGGAAGTGGAAAGACAAGGACACTTTCAACTATATTAAATATGGTAAATCGACCAGAAGTTAACATAATGACTTTGGAAGATCCTGTTGAAATTCAAATTGACGGAGTAAATCAGGTTCAGGTTAATCCTGATGTTGGTTTAACATTTTCGAATGGTTTAAGGGCTTTCCTAAGACAAGATCCTGATATAATAATGGTAGGTGAAATAAGGGATGGCGAGACTGCATCTCTTGCGGTGCAAGCATCATTGGTAGGAAGAATGGTTTACTCTACTGTGCATACGAACAGTTCAGCGAGTACGTTTACAAGATTGTTGGACATGGGGGTTCAAAAATACATGATACTTTCGACGATCAAGCTAATTATTGGTCAGAGATTGATTAGGGTTCTTTGCCCGTATTGTAAGAAAAAGACAAGTATTACTGATCTTGACATGCAATTTCTTTTAAATAGCTTTAATAATATTTCAGAAGTTTTTCGGTCTAGCCAGTATGGCAAGAAGTATTTGGAGGTTTTAGAGAATATTAATGATAATTTTTATCAGCCAGTCGGATGCCCAAGATGTAACAATACTGGTTATTTTGGGCGTATTGGTATATTCGAATGTATGTATGTTGATAAAGAAATTACAAGTCTGGTCAATCAAAATGCCTCAGAGGACGAGATAGAGAAATTAGCTTGTCAGAAAGGTATGATAACAATGTTTCAGGATGGCATATTAAGAGTTTTAGATGGAGAAACAACTATTACTGAATTAGTCAGAGTGATACAGTAAGGATTTAAGACCCTAATTAAAAAAGTTACTTTTTTATAGGACTACCATGCCAATCAAAACTGTTAAATCTACTTTAAACTTGAATCAACAGGTTGGAGTTCCTGGAATTGATAGACCTGGGGATCGTGATCGAGATCAGCAATCTGTGGATAAGATAAATAAGCCTTTATTGGATTCGGAGAACTTGGAATCCAAAATGATCTTAAGTTATCAAGGAGATATATATGGTGATGTAGATAATGATGCAAGCACAGAACTTGAAATGACGAGGACAGAGAATTTTCCCGTTTCTCCTTTAAATTCATCAGATGTTTTAGTTACATCAAAGGTTAGTAAGGTTGATAAACCTGTTATAAAGTCGTACAACTTAATTGATATCTTAAATGAAGCATTACAAATAGGTGCGTCTGATGTACACCTGAGTCTTGGGTATAGAGCTTTTGCCAGGAAAAATAAAAAACTTGTTATGCTACGGTCACAGATATTAAACAACCAATCAATTCAGTCATATATTAATGAAATAAATAGGTTTTTAGGAAATAACAGTAGTGTCAATATTTTTAGTTATTTGGTTAATAATGATCATTACGATACGGCTGTAGATATATTTGGACACAGAATCAGAGTAAATATCGTAAAAGTATCAGGTTCATACTCTATCTCATTGAGGCTTATACCTAGTAAAATCAGGAGTCTTGAAGAGCTCAAATTACCTGTTAATTTGGAAAACTTAATAAAGTTTAAAAATGGCCTTGTTTTAGTAACAGGTTCAACAGGTAGTGGAAAATCTACAACTCTTGCTGCACTTATAAACAAAATAAATACCACAGAAACAAAAAAAATAATAACTCTAGAGGATCCTGTGGAATATATTTATCCAAAATCGTTATCCTTGGTTGTGCAGAGAAATTTTGGTACAGACTTCTATGATTGGAAGGATGGTATTAAGTCAGCTATGAGACAAGATCCAAATATAATTTTGATTGGTGAAATTAGAGATTCAGAAACTCTAAATGCTTGTCTGAATGCTGCTGAAACCGGACATTTGGTTTTTGCTACTCTTCATACTAATTCGGCAAGTGCGACAATACAAAGGTTAATTGACATGTTTGATAGTGAACAAAAATCCTATGCTAAGTCTGTTATTGCCTCTTGTTTGAGAGCAGTTCTAACACAACATCTCTACCCTGCATTCGATGGGAACTCAATGATTCCGGTGATAGAGCTCCTATACGTGAATCATGCAATTCAAAATATTATTAAACAAGAGCTTTTTGAGCAAATCAACAACGTTATTTCAACAAGTGCTTCCGAAGGTATGATCTTATTTGAGAACTACTATAATTCTTTAAAGGCTAAGAATTTAATTTAAAGTGTTTATGGGTACGTACAACTATTCTGCTTTTTCTAAGGATGGAAAAAGAGTATCGGGATTAATAGAGGCAGCTAATCAGCAGGAAGTAGAGGCGAAGCTTATTAATCTTAATCTCTACCCCATAAGTATAACTGAGAACATAACTGTAAAGCTTAAAGGTTTACTTAATCAAGAAATAACAGGTATTTCAGAAAAAGACAAAATAGCTGTAATCAGCCAGCTCTCAACAATGTTGAGCGCAGGGATTCCAGTTAATAAAGCCTTTGATATTATTGTTTCCCAAGCCGAGAAGATGTCAATCAAACAGAAACTTCAAAATGTTCATAAAATGATACAAGCAGGAAAATCTTTATCTGATGCATTTAGTTTGGAGAAAGGTATTTTAAACGAAATTGAGATAAATCTTCTTAGAGCCGGGGAAAAAAGTGGAAATCTGATTGATGTTTTAAACAAAATAAAGAACGACTCACTTAAAGCAAAAAATTTCAAAGGTAAACTGAGAGGAGCCTTGATATACCCTGTTTTGATTCTTTTAGTCATTTTAATTGTGCTTTTTGTAATGATTTTTTTTATGATTCCACAAGTTAAATCATTGTATGAAAGTTTCGGTTCAGTTGATTTGCCACCAATAACCCAATTTTTAGTTTGGCTGAGTGACATTATACTAAATCCGGTAAATGTAGTAATAATTTTGTTAACACTGTTAGTTGCTTATCTTTTGTATAGGTATTATTATAGCACTCAAGATGGAAAGCTAAATATTGATAAGTTAAAGCTGAAGTTTCCGATAACGGGTCCTTTAATTATAAACGCTAATATATCTAACATAACTAAAATTATGTCTATGCTTCTCGGCAGTGGAGTTAGCGTCACAACAACATTTGAGATTGTTGAAAAATCGATCTCCAACAAAGTTTTTAAGGATATAATAAGAAGCTCTATAAATGAGATACTTGCTGGTAATTCAATTGCAGTAAGTATAGCAAAACACAACCAAAAAATCGCATTTCCTAACTTCATCATACAAATGATATCAGCAGGTGAAGAGTCCGGGAATTTAGTCTCAGTTCTTAACGACATATCGGAATATTATTATCAGGAATTAGATCAAAAGGTATCGAATTTGACAAAGAGTCTGGAGCCGATTATACTGATAGTGGTGGGTTTGTTGGTTGCATTTTTAGCAGTGGCGATATATTTACCAATTTATCAAGCAGGAAACATAATTTCTTCGTGAAGTGATTTTTGTCTGCAAAATGCTTTTTTGTAGTATTATAAATAGACATAACTAATAATTAGTTTAATAGTTTAAGCGTGATATTGTATTAAACACTTATTTTTTATTTTTGCTGTTTTATGATAAAAACAAATAGCACCAAAAAAGCTTTCACATTAATCGAGTTGCTTGTCGGAATGGGGATAGTTTCGGTTCTTGTAGGTATGTCTTTGTTAGGGATTAATATTGTTCAGCAGTCAACCAGAAATACACAAAGAAGGGATATTTTGAATAGTTTAAACATAGCTTTAAACGCTATCTACACAAGTACAAATGTCTATCCTACTAGTCTAGTGTACACTAGAGGTCCTGCGAATGGTCAGGATACAATCACACTTTCTCCATCTCAGGTTATAAGGTTGTCTCCTCCGTTAAAGATAGGTACTAGCAACACTACACCCACTAATCCATCAAATACCAATTACTGTTATTCTTCTACTGGGGCCATTTACACAATTGGTGTTCAACTTGAAGATGGTAGTTGGCATTTTATTACCAACAGTAGTACGCCCGCAAGTACGGCAACTTGTTCGGATAGCGGTTTATAAACTTCAATAAATCTGTCCAACTAAAACTAGTTAAAACAGGAGAAAAAATCAATAGGTCGCTTTTTGTTTGAAACTATGAGTACCCTATGTGTTTTTGGGTTTTTCATACACTTGATGTTAATTTTTAATCACTTCAAGTTTAGAAGCTTAAAGCTTGCATTGAGTGTTTTGTTTGTCTTCCTATCTGAGCTTGTTCTTTTTAAATTCTTACCTCAAAATCTAGACTTTGAGAGTTTTACTGTGTTTCTGCTTGTTAACACTACTCTATATCTGTCTCATATGGATGTTTTTAAATTCAGCATTCCAGTGTCTGCTTTGAGGTTAATACTTTTTTTTGCATTAGTTTATAACTTTTTAATTTTGTTAAACAGAATTGATAAAACTACTATACTCTCTAGTAATGTGGCATCAAATTTAATTGCAAGTATATTTATGTATTTGCTCTTTAGAATAGTTATAATATTAACGGATAGGAAAGGTATTGGTGAGGGCGACGCAGATCTCTTTGGTTTGCTGGGCTTTTTTTTCGGCTTTTCGGCTAGCTTAAGTATACTTGTATACTCAAATATAATTGGATTGATAGTTGCAATTTTTTTAATAATATTTTTAAAAATTAAACAAAAGAGTTCTGTCA
>RFKV01000050.1 GCA_003694175.1 Candidatus Dojkabacteria bacterium
AACTATAGCATCATTTATGGTGTTTCTAGTTATGGTCTTTCAGAAAGTTTAAGAATTGATAAACATATGGCAAATAATTTAATTCAAAAATTTTACGAAAATTACCCGAACATCAAAAAGTATTTCAATGCACAGACAGAAGATTTATACAAAAAAAATTTTCTAGAAACAGCTCTTGGTAGAAAAAGGAAAGTAACAGACTTTAAAAAAGTAAATAAATTTGCTCAACAAGCAATCATAAGAGAACTTTTGAACTTTCCCATCCAAGGGACTGCTGCAGATTTGATGAAAGAAGCTATGATTAAGATTGACAAAATCTTACAAGAATATGATGCTAAACTGCTTTTACAAATACACGATGAATTTCTTTTTGAGTTTAAAGGAAGTAATTTTGAGAAAAATGACTTTATTACAAAGATCAAGGAAGCGATGGAGTCCGTAACAAACCTTGGAGTGACTTACAAGGTAGATGTACAGATTGGAAAAAGATGGGGAGAAATGCAATGAACAAAGTTTTAACTGGCGAAGTTTAAGTTATAAACTCTAAAAGTTGGAATGAAAAATTTCTTAACCGTCACACAAAAAACATGATATTTGGAAACTAAGACCAAGTTAAAACTTGACTTTTGTTAATATGCTGCTGCATTTTATTTGAGTTCAAGCAATTATCTTTGTTTTAGTGACAATCAGTTATCCCTCAAGGAACATATGTGAAACGACAACACACAAAAAGAATTATTTCTGTGTATCTGCCCTGTAATAATAATGTTAATCAGCGAGATTGATTGTATTTTTGTATTAACTTTGAGGTATCCAAAACCTCAAAATTGTCAACCTGATTTCTAAGCCACATTTCAACACTAAACACTCTCCAAAAAAACAAGATATCTCCTCTTAACTGATTCTTCAAAGCCTTTTTGAAACCTTCTAAAATCTTGTCAGCATTCCAAAATTTTCTTGATCTAAATTCAGCAGAGCTAAACACCTCAAAGAAATTTTGTTGTCTTCTTTCTATCCATTCCCACTCAGGATTTGTAAACCCAATTTTACTTCTTCTAAGCCTATTTTTCTCTGGCATCAGACCTTTTAAAGCATTTCGATATACATACCTATTCCAACCATTCTTAATTTTTTGGTCTATAGGCAAATTGAAAATAAACTCTACCATCTCATGGTCATAAAATGGCACCCTTGACTCCAATGAATTTGCCATAGAATTTTTATCTTCATACCTAAGTAAACACTGTGTCGTTGTTGAGTTAACGTCTTCAAACAGTCTTTCATTTAAATTTCTCTTGTGCTTAAACTCAGGCTTCTCGTATGACTTCGGTTTGTTCAAAAATTCAATTGGTCGTATTTGACTTTTTCTGCTGAATAACATGTCAATTTTCTTAAGAATATACTTGAGATACAAGTCTCTGCCTTTGAAAAGTTCCACTAAAGCTTTCATCGGTTTTCCTTGATCCCAAGCAGACTGCCAATAACTCACAAAGTAGGGTATGTATCCCGCAAGAAGTTCATCCCCTCCCTGTCCAGATAATATAACCGTGACGTACTTCCTTGCCTCTCGCATAACCGTAAAATATGCATACGGTGCAGCGCTAATGACTGGCTCCTCTTGAAAATACAGCCACAGATCCAAATCTCTCCAAAAATCATCGACTTTAGGTATCACTTTGATAGAATTTGCACCGCAAAACTTAACGACAGAATCAATGAACTCCTCCTCATTCACTGTTTCGCCTGGGTGAATAGCAGAAAATGTGTAAAAACTTTCATTGCTTCCGATTTCTTTATAAAATGTCGCCGCTAAACTTGTAACGCCACTCGAATCAAGACCACCTGATAAAGTAGTACCTATTGGTACGTCACCGATCATGTGTAGTTTTACAGTCTCAATAAATTTATTCCTAAAGGCATCAGAATACTCTTTATCAGAAAGTGATGAACTGAAGGCTGAATTAAACCTTGGAAACCAATATTTTTCAATATGGTAGTTACCCATTCTGTCTATGTGTAGTTTATGCCCTGGCAAAAGTCTTTTTACATTTGCATAAAAAGTCGCAGAATCTATATCATGAAGTCTGTAAGCAAGAAATTGAAAAACAGAATTTTCGTTAGCAGATCTATCTATTTCAAAACCTGCAAACAAAGCCTTAATCTCTGAAGCAAAAACTATGCGATCATTAAATACTGAATAATAAAACGGCTTTATACCTAATCTATCCCTAGCTATGAATAACTCATCAATTTTTTTATCATGGATTATATAAACAAACATTCCCCTTAGTTTGGAAACCACGTTTTCTCCCCACTCTTCATACCCGTGTGCAATAACTTCCGTATCTGAATTTGTTTTAAACTTATGACCAAGATCTTTTAGTTCCTTTCTAAGCGCCTGATAGTTATATATTTCACCGTTTAAAAACACCAATACAGATGCATCCTCATTTGATACAGGATATATGTTCTTTGAAAGATCTACTATTGATAGCCTCCTAAAGCCTACAGAAAAATTATCCGTTTGATAAAGAGACTCGTCATCCGGGCCTCTGTGAAATATTGATTGGGTCATTCTTTTTAATCTTTGCGGGTCAGGCGAGCCGCTAAAACCAACTATCCCACACATTCTAGAAAAATAATATCAGATTATATCCAAAAAAGTTGCTTGTTACAATTTTGCAACTGGGAACAAAATCCTTGACTTATAAATATGAAAGTATAAAAGTATAAGTAGTTGTCAGGTAGTGAAATAGTCAAGTCAAATAGAAAACAATTTTAAGTTTATCAGATCAATATAAAGTGGTAAACTTTGAGCATGAGAGAAACTTTAATAATTTTACATGGTTGGAACCAAAGTAAAAAGGATTGGGAAGAAGTGATCAATAGACTGAACGAAAAAGATATTGACACTGTAGCATTTGACCTACCAGGTTTTGGAAGTCAAGCGCTTATATCACTCGACTGGGGAATTCCTGAATACTCTCAGTGGGTGAGTCAACAGATTGAATCCAGTCATAAGAAAAAAGTTATTTTACTTGGTCACTCATTCGGCGGCAGAATTGCAAGTTATTTAGCTTCCCAAAATCCTAAATGGCTACATAAGTTAATACTTTATGCTTCACCGAGTATATATAGGCCAAGCTATCAAGTTAGATTTAAAATATTTCTTGCAAAGTTATTCAAAATATTAGGAATCAAAAAAAAACCAAATAATAAAGAATTGGAAGAGGCGGACAATCGCGAAATGGGAAAAATATTTAGAAAAGTTGTACCTTTTGATCAAACTTTAAATCTAAGTAATATAAGGGTTCAAACTTACCTGATTTGGGGGGAGAGAGATGATGTAGTGCCACTCAAAATAGCAAAGGAAATGAAACAATTAATTAGCAGATCAAACTTAATAGTATTTAAAAATTTAGGACACAACGCGCACAAGGAAAATGTTAATCTCTTTGTCGGCAAGCTAATTAAATTAATAAAAGATGTATGAATAAACTTTTAAATGCAATTTTTCCATTCAGAGATTTTTTATATATTCTTCAGCTAGAAGAGTATAGTTCGGAAAGGTTTATCAAGTGGCTTCCAAAGTTTTTTTTTCGGAGAAATATAGAACGGAGACAGAGTTTGGTTTTTACTAAAAGGGTTAAGCGTACCTTAGCACTAGCGGTATGCATATACCTTTTAAGTATTACTTTGGTAATAACCATAGTTGAGGACCTTAAAACTATACTTCTTCTTATACTCTTAACCAATGTCTTTATACCTATCTACGTGTTTTTATCGAACCTTCTTCTACAACCTTTTTTTGAAAAGCTGAAAGCAGTTATTAGATCTCGCTCAAAAAATTTAATAAAGAATTTAAAAGAGTTGAAAGTTATAGTAATTGCTGGCTCTTATGGAAAGACTACAATCAAAAATTTCATATTTCAACTTCTTAAATATTCGCATGAAATACAGATGATTTCTGGAAATATAAACACACCAACTGGTATAGCAAATTGGATTATCAACAATTTAAGAAAAAATACAAAAATATTAGTAGCTGAAGTGGATGCCTACCAAATTGGAGAAATTAAACAATCGTGCTCTATTCTATCACCTGATTATTGTATCATCACAAACATAGGTGACCAACATTTGGAAAGATTTAAAAATGAGAGTAATCTGGCAAAAGCGTTGTTTGAAGCCTTTGAGAATAGTAAAAAAGATGCTTTTTTATTAACTGATAAAGAAA
>RFKV01000051.1 GCA_003694175.1 Candidatus Dojkabacteria bacterium
AACTATAAAAATTCCTAAAATTAAAGTTGATAGCAACATTGAAGTAAAAATAGATTCTGTCAACTTGACTGTCTCAAACAATCAAGCTGGTTTTGGGCTAATTTATAATCTTTCTGAAGAATATCATGAAGTAGAAACGTTAGAGTTTAAAGCTTTCGGTCAATTTGAAACATCTGATGGTAAAAAAATTGACTTTAACTATCAGATATTTATGTCAAGGGAGTTTTCCTATTCAAATAGTTTAGAGATTAGAATAGGAGATGCGGTTAAAAAGGATCCAATAATAGTCAATCTTGGAGACAAAACGATTAGTTTTAAAAATGAAAAGATTGATTTTGACCTTGATGGTGATGGAGAGCATGAAAGATTATCAATGTTAGATGAAGGTTTTGCTTTTCTTGCTATTGATAAAAATCATGATGGAAAAATAAACAATGGATTGGAGTTATTTGGACCTAAAACAGGAAATGGTTTTAGTGAGCTTAAAGATTTAGATAATGACAAAAATAACTGGATTGATGAAAGAGATAATATTTTTAATGATTTAAGGTTATGGATACCAAGTGAGGGCAATCTTTATAAACTTCAAGACAAAAATATTGGTGCTTTATATCTAAACACATTACAAAAAAGTTTTAATGTGAGTAACCAAGAAGGCAGTAAAGAAGGCATAGTTAAGGATTTTGGTATCTATTTAAATGAAGATGGAAAGGTAAGACAATTATTACAAGTAGATTTATTTGTTTAATTTTTAAAGTTTTGTTGATTTATTACGATATATAAGTTTTGAGAGGTGATTATTATGATGATGCACAAAATTAGCGATTCAGAGTTATTAGAAGAACTAAAAAGAAGGTTTAATGAAAATAAAAAGGTTGTTCACGATCTTCAAATTCTAACTAAAAAGTTAGAAAGAATGAACGCAAAGCTCATTGAGTCAGAATCAATGAAGAGCAATTTTATCTCCAATATAAAAAATGAACTTAATAATCCTATCACCTCAGTTTTGATCATGGCAAATGAGCTTGCAACAAATATTGGGAATCTAAATCCTCAGATGATTTCATCTCTATCAGAAAATCTATATCTTGAACTTCTTACCATAGACTTTAATTTGAGAAATATTTTTATGGCTGCTGAAATTGAAGCTGGTGATGTAAAGTTAGACATTACCAAAGTAAATTTGAATAATTTTGTCTCAAATACCATGTCCCAACTAAATTATCTACTAAAGAGAAAAAATCTAAATTTGGAGATTGGGTGGATAGGACAGGATTTCTCAAAAGAAGATGTATATTTTAAAACAGACTCTGAAAAATTACAGCTGGTTTTAATAAACATACTGTGGAACTCAATTGAATATAGTCAAAAGAATGCAAAGATAGTCTTTAACATCTCTTATGTAGATAATGTTTTAAACTTCTGGATAAGGGATTTTGGGTTTCATATGTCAACTGACGATTTAGATACAATTTTTGGCGAGTTTAAACATTTAAGTGTTGATTTAACAAAAAAGGATAGGGGTAAGTCTTTGTCTCTTAATGTGAGTAAATCCCTTGTTGAGCTTTTAAATGGTACTGTTACTGTAAAAACTAATGAAGATAATGTTGGATGTACTTTTACAATAATGATTCCAGAATCAAATATAGAAATTGAAGAAGTAGTTTCAGACGATGGGAATGAGTTTTTCTTTTAGTTATGAATGGGAATGATAAATTAAAAGAGATATATCTTCATCCTGGACAACTATATGCAGATCCAGAGCCAGCATTAGTAACCACTGTGCTTGGGTCATGTGTATCTGTTTGTCTCTACGATAAAATCGAGAAAAAAGGCGCAATAAATCACTATATGCTACCCCTCTGGAATGGTGATGGACTACCATCTCCAAAATATGGAAACATTGCAATACCAAAACTAATTGAAAAGATGATTATGAATGGTTGTAGAAGAAACAATATTGTTGCAAAAGTCTTTGGTGGTGCCTCAGTACTTAATTCGAGCAGTGGACTTCTTGGTGTAGGTGATAGAAACATTGCTTTAGCCAAGGATATGTTAAAGATGGAAGGCATCGAGATAGTTGCAGCAAGTTTAGGTGACACTTTTGGAAGAAAGATTATCTTCAATACTTATACGGGAGAAGTTTTGATGAAAAAGGTTAACAATGGATATTAAGTTTTTCTTAAAAATTACGATAAGTAATAGTAGTTTTAGGAGGCAAGATGAGTAGAACTATAATGATAATCGATGACTCACCTTCAATAAGACAGGTTGTTAATATGGCTTTAACAAAAGCTGGTTATGAAGTTGTTGAGGCTGAAGATGGTCAAGATGCACTAAATAAATTAGAAAACATGAAGGTGAATCTAATTATCTGTGATGTTAACATGCCTAATATGGATGGATTGACATTTCTGAAAACTCTCAAACAGCAGGCTAATCATAAATTCACCCCTGTGATTATGCTTACTACTGAATCACAGCAATCTTTAAAAATGGAAGGTAAAATGGCAGGGGCAAAGGCATGGATGGTTAAGCCTTTTAAGCCCGAGCAGATGTTAGAAGCAATCTCTAAACTAATTCTTCCTTAAGGAAATATAATATGGAAGCTAATGATTTTGTCGAAGTTTATGTGGTTGGTGAATTGAATATTTATAAAGCTATCGAAAATAGAAAGGTTTTTTTAACCTATCTTAAAAACAA
>RFKV01000006.1 GCA_003694175.1 Candidatus Dojkabacteria bacterium
ATTATCTACAACTAAATCTGCAAGCGAGTTGAATGCTGATTTAAAATCTTCAGATTTAGAAAAATATGATCCTACAATTAATTTGTTAATTTTTACTTTAAGAATTTGAGTAATAGTCTTTTCATTTATACCCCCATCCAATGCAATTTCTCCATTAAATCCCAAACTTCTGAGTTCTTCCACCAAGTTGAGTCTCTTTTTTAAAAATTTTCGGCCTTGCGTTCCAGGCTCTACAGTCATTATTATTAGTTCAAAAAATTGATCGTAGAATTCAATTTGAAAAAGGTTATCATTCTCAATTACTGGTACAACTCTGAGATTTTCAGGTAATAGTAACGTCTCAACGGTTAAAAGATCCTGAGAAATTGCAACACTAAAATATCTAGTTGGGTTTTGTTTTGTGAAGTTTTTAATCATTTCAATTTCCTCAGCTGGAAAAGTATTGGACATTAGGTGAAAACAGATTTCGTTGAATAATTTTATTTCGTCCATTTTTAGAACAGTTGCTATCTCTATGCTATCCTTACTGTTTGTAAAATTTTTTACTATGTCCACATGAAGGACTGAACTCAACGACAATTTTAACAACTCTCTTTTAAAATCGCTCATTTCATATTGTAAAACCGCAGGTACTATTTGTAACATAACTCTGTATTAAACTAATTTATTCTACCAAAAGAAAAAACAAGAGACATTTTTGACTTGTGTGATTCCTAAATCTTAAAATCAGTTTATGAACATCTTTCTCTACTCTACTCTGTTTCTTATTTCACTTATAGCTCAAATAACAGACATTTTTGGCCAAATTGGCATAACCTTTTATACTTTCTCTTTTTATATTTCTACAATATTTTTGCTTTTCACATCCAACAAACATCCAAAACCTAAACCCAAAGATTTAGAAAAATTAAAAAACAAGTCTTTACCTATTTCTGAAATAGAGCTTTTTGACTATTTTTATAGATTAGATAAGCGTAACTTTTTTGTGTATATACTTGTTACATGTTTTATTCTGCTTACTCTACTCTACCCATTTATTTCTTCTCAGGGAAGCAGTGCCGTTAAAATATTCATCACAACTGCATGGGCTGTAATCATTTTTTTGTACAACGTATTTTCTGTAGCCTATTCACGAGTCATGCCAACAAAAGTTATTTGTGAGTATCTTATTGATATACTTAAAATAGACATTTCTCGTGAAAAAAAAAGACAGCTTGAAAATAATGTCAAATTTTATCTAAAAGAGATTGATCCTATCAAGTGTCTCAATTTTTTTGATAAACTTGCAGATGATTTGAACTTAGATATTGAAAAACGTAAAGTACTGACAAATACCATGACTTTATACAAAAAATTAATTTCAACACCACAAAATGAATAGCGAATTGGAAAATATTATTGATCATTACAAAAACCCACGTAATGTACTGGATAAAACTCAAGTTAAAGACTACTTTCTAACAACCGAATCATCCAATTTGTCATGTGGCGATAGATGTAGATTTGTATTAATACCTAGCGACGGAAAACACAAAGTTTTACATGATAGTGAAGGATGCTCGTTGACAATAGCTGCAGCGTCAATTTTAAGTGAAATGTTTAACAACAACGAAATGGATAAAAAAAAAATGTTAAGTCTGGACTTTGATAGTTTTGTAGAATCACTAGGAGTGCAAATCACATTTTCTCGACGAAAGTGTATCTATGTAGCTTTTGAGGCGTTTAAAAAATTAATTCAGCAACTTCATCATTAAATTCTCATAAAAACATTTAGTAACGTAAGTCTAAATTTTTAGCTAGGCCTTCCATATAAAAAACTCATAGTTCTTAATGTTTTGCATCATGTTTCAACCAAATTCAAACCTTGAATTAGCTATATTTATTAAGCGAAACTCTTTAGCTATTTGATCTCTGTCTGTCTTTTCTTTCCATTTCTTTTTGATTTATGTCAACAACAAAATCTACTTTGATGTTTTCAGAAAATTCGTGAACATTGTCCTTCGCATGTAGAGTTTCACGTGAATATATGTTGTTGTGGTCGCCGTAACTATCTAAATTGCTAAAAGGATTATCATTAGTTAATTCCTTTGACTGTTTTTGTTCTTGTTCAAATTGTAATTTTTTAGATTTTGATGTTTGAGCATCACTTCTGTTTTTGAATAAATTTTTAATGTTTAGTAACAACCCTAGACCTCCTAATTGGAAAAATGTTGAAAATACAAACATAGCTAACAGTAGAATCAAATAGGGTAGAGTGACTTTTTGTTCTGTTAAAATTTCTTGAAAACTTTTATCAGAAAAGTCTGAAATTTTTGTTGTATACAAAAATATAGATAGAACAATCAATGTGCTGCCACCAAGTGAAGTAAGCAATATCAATACATATTTCTTAAGTAAAACAGACGCAATACCTCCCAATATAAAGCATAATATAATCCATAACAAAGAATTTTGATCGATTCCATTAGTATTAGCTATCATTTGACTGTTTAACATATACAACGAAATTAATATCAAAATACCTACTGCACCGCCAAATAGAAAAATACCAAATTCAAAAATCGTTTTTGCTAATAGACTTAATATGATTCCAAAAATTATTGACAGAATAATTCTTAGATTTATTTGTACGATACCTACTAATAATTCTGTAACATATAAAA
>RFKV01000052.1 GCA_003694175.1 Candidatus Dojkabacteria bacterium
ACATAATACCTGTATAGCCCTTAAGCAAGCACTTGTGTATTATCATGTTCGTTAGAAGATGTGCTTCTTTTTGCATGCATTTTTTGTGAGAAAGACAGTATGAACTTGAAAACTTCCAGTATATCAGTCTTAGGTGTTGACAAAAGCAGCCTTTTCAGTATAGCCTTATCTACAAACACCAAGGAGACAGGATGAGCTGTCCAAGCATTGTCTGTGCTATCAAAGAAGAAACCACATTGTTTCAAATGGTCTTTAAAGTGATATGCGTTGTATATTCTCAGAATTTCTTCGTTTTCATCTATTTTCATTCTCACACAACTACCGTTGTAGAAGTAAATCGTGCTATACTTTATTTCTTCTATTACGTCAAAAAATATATTCATTTTACTTACTAAATCTTTTTTTTGCATGGTTGTTTATATCATGCCGAAATTAAAATGATGGCATATCGTATTGGAAAAATGTCTTCCCGCCTTTCTCTTCTTCTTTCTTTAAAGCTTTCATTGCTACTCGATTCTCTAAATTTCTATGGAATTCTTGACGGCCAACATCACCTCTTTCAGCAGTAATGTAAAAGTTGTCTGGGATAATTCTCTTTATTGATCCGTCAGCGTTCAATTCAACCAAACTGGTATTTTGGTTTTCAATGATATGAGCATACTCTAACTTTGAACCTTCGAGTAGGCTGGCCCCTCCGATTACTATTTCTTGATCTCCTCTGGTAGCTGTAATAGTTAAATATTTGCCAGTATTGCTTATTATTGATTGTAAAATAGCATCCTTATCTTCAGTATCTTTTTGTTTAAATATCTTCAAGATATCTGAGAGGCTTTTTATATTACTCATATCTTTAATACCACTTTCCAACAAATATTTTATAATTGCATATTTGACCAATAGCAAGAGCTCCTTAATAGCATTCTCTTCGTAGCTTATGGCTACAACTTTGTGAGGCATAAAAACTTCGATTATCCTTTCGCGCAATTTAGCTGGGATATCATTTCTGTTAAACACTTGATTTTTCAAAAATTCACTATTTGTAGTTTCTAAAGAACGACCATGTACAGTTTGTACCCTTAATGGGCTACCGCAGAACTTAGCAATAGAATTATTCACATGATAAATTGCACTATATTGACCATCTCTACCCCTTAAAGGTTCAACGGAGAAGAACACTAAAGCGTTAATACCAATAAGCCCTTTACCTAACTTTCTGCCGTCATAATAGAAAGTAAATAACCCTGAATTTTCATCATCTTCTAACTTTACTTCAAAACCTTTACCTTGTTCGCTAAATCCATCAACATGATCAAGAATGTCTTTTACAGTAAGATTTAAATCTTCAAAAACTTTATGATTGAGAAAATCCATGAGGTTTCCTTCTCCTTCCCCTTCTTCATGCGATCCAACAAGATAATGCCTTAATCTCCTAATCCCTTCTTGAGCGTGTTCAGGCACATCAATTTCCCCTTTCGTAATTGAACGAATAGCCTCTACCTTGTCTTGTATCTTAGAAACTTTACCAGTCAGCTCATCATAAAAGCCCGTTATAAAGCCCTTTTCTAAATCGTATATAAAGTCTGTGACGTGTAAAAGATTAAATATAAAGTTATACAAAGGCAACTCCGTTTCTTCTACTTTCGTTGAAGATATGTAAAGCTTGTATAACAGAATTGACAATATAACTCTTTTTGCAGCCCTACCGTACATTCTACCTACCTCATACATGTTATCATTCCCTCTTCCAATAATTTTCGAAAGATGAACAAAATCTTTTGTGTTCGCATTGAAAGGCGAGTCTTTTACATTAACACTTATAGAACCATCTGCCGCTATATATGGCGCACAAGTCATAGCAGCATAGTTTTCAAACTCAGAAGCATTTACTATACCTGTGAAATATGGTATAGCATCTTTGAAATAATCAGTATTAGCATAGACCCCACCAACTAGAACACTTAAAAATTTAGAAACATCTACCCTAACTAAGTTTTTATAACTTGCTAGTTTGTCTATTAACATTTTTTGTATCTTTTTTATCACAATTTCCTCTTTGCTAATATTTGCATCAATACTTTGGATGTTTTCTTTTAAGCTTTCCAATAATTTTTTAAATTCCTCTTGATTTTCTATCACAACAATATTAAAATCACTTTCTAAGATATCACCGATTCTAAATTCTTCTTTCATATTTTGTTTTAAATTTCTGTTTATTTCATTCAAAATATAGTCGTGCATACTACCTGATGTATCTAGCCCAAACAAACTTATATGTGTAAAATCAACTTTTCTTCTTGTTTCTTCTGGGCTTCTTACAGACTCTCGCAAAGCCATCCCAGCGGCACCTAAACCTAATGATGTCTCTGCAGAAATCTCATCTAACACGGCCGCTCTAGCAGGAACTCTCTCCCTACTAACATAGCCTTCTTCAAAGCTTTTAATAAGCGTATCAAAAAGAGATTCCTTTTTACTGGAGTCTGATTTTATTTCTTGTCCTAACTCATTAATTTTTCTTAAAAACAACGAAAATAAAAACGCAGTAATCAAACTGTCAGCACCCAATATATCATTAAGAGCACGCATAGGCCCACCTGGTCCCGGACTTATCTTACGTATATCGTTCTCAGCTTCTGTTAAGTCTTCAGAAAGATCGTCAATTTCCTTCTCCCCGTCAATATTGTCAAGAGCATCAACACCTCCCTTTTCATCATTTTCGCCCTCATCAAGTTCGTTTTCGTCGCCTTCATCTTTTTTATCTTCTGGATTACCTTTTCCAGGTTTTGGTTTACCACCCTTTGGTGGGTTTTGCGGAGGCTGTGGACGCTGTTTGCCGTTGTCGTCATCATCATCACCACCATCATCAGACGGAAACTCAAGTAAATGATTAACTATTTCATTTAGATTATTCAAAATATTCTC